>CAZPWV010000043.1:0-11266 GCA_964590825.1 uncultured Rhodobacter sp.
CCACATCATCAGGCGATTGCCAAAGGGGTGGATCTGAACCGCATGGCGGCCGAGATTTTCGGCAAGGCGACGGGTCTGTCAGGCGGGCGTGGCGGGCATATGCATCTGTTTGATCCAGCCGTGAACTTTGCCTGCGCCGGGATCATCGCCCAAGGCATGGGACCAGCCGCCGGGGCTGCATTGTCACGCAAGATGCAGGGTAAGCCCGGCGTGGCGGTTGCATTTATCGGCGAAGGCGCGGCCAATCAGGGCGCGTTTCACGAGGTGATGAACCTTGCAGCGGTTTGGAAACTGCCATTGATTTGCGTCATCGAAGATAACGCTTGGGGCATCTCAGTCGCCAAATCGGCGGCCACTCCGGTAAAACGCAACGATGTGCGTGCAGCCGCTTACGGGATTCCGGGTCACTATGTCGAAGGCAACGACCCATGGAGGATCTACGAAGTGGCGGGTGAGGCGATTGCCCGCGCCCGCGCCGGCGAAGGTCCGACACTGATCGAGATCGAAACCTATCGGCTGGCAGGCCACTTCATGGGCGATGCCGAGGGATATCGTCCCAAGGGTGAAAAGGATGGGCTTTTTGCCAAGGACCCGATCCCCGCAATGCGCAAGCGGCTGGAGGCGGAGGGCACCTTTACCACTGCCGAACTGGATACCTTCGAGGCCGAAGCAGAAGCAAAGGTTCAGGCAGCCATCCACTTCGCCCGCGAAAGCGCCAATCCGAAACCCGAAGACGCATTGACCGCCGTTTTCGCGTAACCGGAACAAGGAGGATATGAAATGAACATGGAAAACGAACGCAAACTGACGATTGCCCGCGCGATGGCAGAAGCCATGGCACAGGAGATGCGGATTGACCCCACGGTGTTTGTGCTGGGCGAAGATATTGCTCAGCTTGGCGGTGTCTTTGGCAATACGCGCGGACTGGTCGATGAATTCGGCCCCGACCGCGTCCGCGACACGCCGATTTCCGAGACGGGGTTCATCGGGGCCGCCGTCGGTGCAGCGATGGACGGGATGCGCCCGGTCGTCGAACTGATGTTCGTCGATTTCTTCGGCGTTTGCTTTGATGCGATCTACAACCTTATGGCCAAGAACATCTATTTCTCGGGCGGCAACGTCACGGTGCCGATGGTCTTGATGACGTCGACCGGAGGCGGTTATTCCGATGCCGGGCAACACTCGCAATGCCTGTATGGCACCTTTGCGCACCTGCCGGGGATGAAGGTGGTCAGCCCGTCGAATGCCTATGACGCCAAGGGCCTAATGACCGCCGCCATTCGTGACAACAGCCCGGTAATCTTCATGTTCCACAAGGGCTTGCAAGGCATGGGCTGGCTAGGTACCGAGGCTGCGGCCAACGTCCATGTGCCCGAAGATGCCTATGAGGTCGAAATCGGCAAGGCAGCCATCGCGCGCGAAGGCACAGATGTCACCATCGTCTCGATAGCGATGGGCGTGCATCACGCGCTGAAAGCGGCAAAGGCGCTGGAGGCAGAAGGGATCAGCGCCGAAGTGGTGGATCTGCGGTCTCTGGTGCCGCTGGACCGCGACACGGTGCGCGCCTCGGTGCGCAAGACCGGACGCCTGATCGTGGTGGACGAGGATTACCACAGCTACGGCGTCTCGGGCGAGATCATCGCCACAGTCTGCGAGGCGGGCGACATCACGCTGAAGGCCCCGCCAAAGCGGATAGCCTACCCCGATGTACCGATCCCCTTCGCCAGGGAGATGGAGCAGTTCTGCTTGCCCAACCCAGAAAAGGTGGCCGCCGCAGCACGCGAGATCTGCCGCACCGCCGTTCTGGCCTGACAACCTTCACCGGTTAAACACCACCAGCCGCCGCCCCATTTCCGGGGCGGCCCCAAAAAAGGTTTGCCCATGACCACTGACATCCAAATTCCCGAAGACCTTTACGACGGCGACGAAGAGTCCGTCATCACCGCCTGGCTTGCCAGTGATGGCGCCACGGTCAAGGAAGGCGCTCTGATCGCCGAGATCATGACTGCCAAGGTCCAGCATGAGATGACCGCCCCGGCCTCGGGCACGCTCAAAATCCTGAAGCAGCAGGATGATGTGGTGGCCAAGGGTACCGTGATCGGCCAGATCATATGACGACAGCAACCACTCCCCGCACAGTGGCTCTCCGCGGGATGCGCGGGATGATAGCCGACAAGATGGCGGCGTCGTTGCGCGACACGGCGCAACTGACCCACCACGCCCGCGCCGATGTGTCTGCGCTGGTACGGGCCAAGGCAGCGCTCGCCGAGGACGGGGTCAAGGTGTCGATCGAGGATTTGCTGATGGCGGCACTTGTGCGTGTGCTCAAACAGCATCCCGACCTGAACGGCACGCTGCGAGAGCGTGAGGTCGCGCTGCCGGAAACGGTCGATCTGTGTGTGGCCATCGCGCTACCCGGTAACCTGCTGGCCGCCCCGGCGATCTTCGGGGCCTCGACACTGTCGCTGGCGCAGCTGCGCGCGGCGCGGCAAGATCTGGCGGCGCGGGCCAAGATCAACAAATTGACGGTGCCCGAGATGACAGGTGGCACCTTCACCATCTCGAACCTGGGGCTTAGCCGGGTAGAATTCTTCACCCCGATCCTGAACACCCCGCAAATCGCGATCCTCGGGGTAGGCTGTATTGTCGATGTCGCGGTGCCAGCCGATGGCGGCGTTGCATTCCGCCCGATGACCGGGCTGTCGCTGACCTTCGATCACCGGGCGGTCGATGGCGCCCCTGCCGCCGATTTCCTGACCGCACTTTGCATCGAAATCGAAGGGTTCGTGCCGTGATCGTGGTGCCGTTCCAGACCGCCGCGGACGGCATCGCGCGCGAGCGGGCTCTGCTGGAGGCTGGCAAACCTTCGGTGCTGTTGTGGCAGGCACAGGCCGATGCGCTGGTGGTACCAGAGCTCTGGTTACGACGCGACAGCGTTCGCACGCTGGAACCTAGTTTAGCCCAGTCTGGCTGGCCGCTGCTGGCGCGCGGGAGCGGCGGCGGTGCCGTGCCGCAAGGGCCCTGCACGCTGAACCTGGCAGTGGTTACACCTCTGCCGACCGGCACCAGAGTTGAAGACGGCTACCGGATGATCTGCGGGGCGGTGGCTGAGGCGCTGACCCGGTTCGAGATTGCCACCGACACCGGGGCTGTTCCGGGGGCCTTTTGTGACGGCGCATGGAACGTGACCGCGGGGGCGCGCAAGTTGGCGGGGACCGCACAGCGCTGGCGCGCAACGCCGGACGGACGCATCGGCCTTCTGCATGCATCGATCCTGATGACCCCCCCACCCGAAACGGTCTGGCCCGCGCTGGCCACTCTGCACCGCGCCGCCGGTTCGACACAGGCACCGCTGCTGCCCGAGGCCCATGTGGCCCTGAGCCAGTTGTTGCCGGATACAATGCGCCCCGCCTCAGTCGTGGGTGCGCTTCTAAGTGCGGTGGAGGACCGCCTGTCACGACTGCTGTCCCAAGGGCAGCAGGCGGCTTGAGCCGCAAGATGAAACAACAAGGGAGGAACTGATTATGAAAATTGCTTTCATTACCACGGCAGCGGTGTGCGCAATGGCCTTTGCCTCGGGCCCCGTGGCAGCACTCGAGACCATTCCGGTGCTTGATCTCGACATCGCCAGTCGCATGGCGGCGGGCTGCGAGGCCAAAGCCGTGGCCGAGGGTTGGCGCATGAATATCGCCATCGTTGATCGGGGTGCCGATCTGGTAGTCTTTCACCGGATGGACAACGCTTTTCTTGGCAGCGGTGCGATTGCGATCAGCAAGGCAACAACATCCGCTCGTTTCCCGTTTTCGACGCGCGCGGTCGAAGGTTTGGCCTACGGGTCGGGCGATACTGCGGCCAGCATTCCCGGATTTTCTGCGGTCGATGGGGTCATCGCCTTTGCCGGTGGCCTCCCGATCATGGCTGGCGGCGTGCAGATTGGCGGTGTGGGCGTCAGCGGTGACACCGCCGACCATGACGAGGCCTGTGCGCAGGCGGCTCTTGACGCGGTCGCTGGCGATTTGAACTGAACGCTCGGGCATCGGGGGCCTTTGTTCCGAAGTGACTGAAAACCGCAAACGACCCTGACGCGTCAGGTCGCTGTCAGAAAACATACGGGGCCAAAAGGGGCATCCATCCGATCACCCTTGCGGATGAGCCCGACATCAGGCCGAGCCGCAAGGTTCGGCCTGTTTCAATCGGGGCGGTGCAGCCCCTCTTCGGCAATCCAGCGATTCACCGTCGCCCGGCTTTTGCCCAGAATCCGCGCTGCATGGCTGATATTCCAGCCGGTGCTGTCCAGCGCTTCGCGCAGCGCATCTTGCTGCGTTGCGGCTTTGGCCTGCAAACTGGTTCTGCTGACCCGGTCGGGCAGGTCCACCAGATTGATCCGCGTGCCATTGCCGCAAATTGCCGCCTCGCGCAGAACCGATCGCAGTTCCCGCAGGTTACCAGGCCAATCATAAGCCAGCAATGCCGCCCGCGCCGGATCGGACAGCGACAGGTTGCCTGCGATGTCAGACAGCACCTGGCCCAGAGCCTTCTCGCAATCCCGCACCCGCAGCGGCGGCAGTTCGACGATCGCCTGCCCCACCAGATGCAACAGCCCCGGATCAAGCATCTTGTCCGTGCTCAGGTCCGACCAGCAGCGTTCACTCGTGAAGAAAAGATGCGGGCGCAGAGCCACCTGAACCGACGCGCCGCCCTCATCGTCAAAGCGCCGCATGAAACACGCAAGCTCCGCCTGAAGATCGGCGGGCAGACGGTCCACTTGGTGGAGGATCAGCGACGGCGAGCAGTGTTCCACCGGGTATTCGCACAGGAACCGCAGCCCCTGCAACATCTCGGCAAAGTCGCGCGCAGTCAGCGCCCTTGTGCCGTCAATCGTTCGGGTGAAAGCCGAAGTCAGCCCAAGATCTTCTTGCAGCGCTTCGATAAAACCTGCTTGGCCCAGCCCGGTTTCCCCGCACACCAGCAACGGCACGCAATGCGCTGCAAGTTTGCGCGCGCGCTCGATCAAGGCAGGAAGCGAGGCCCCTTGTTCTGCCATCGCGGCAAGTGCGCGGGTGGGTCGGCTGTGCAGCGTCCGGACGCGTTCCGGGGTCCCGGCGACCGAAACCAGCCGTCGCGGCAGCACCATTGTCGGGCCACGCAAGGTGACGGTCGCGCCTTGTATGTCCGACAAGTGCCGCCCTTCCAGCTTGCGGTGCGCCTCGGGGGCCGGGCCATCCTGCCACAAGGGCAGACTGGACAGGATGGTGCCATCCTGTTCGCAGGCCACGATCGTCTCGAACCGGTGCATCCGATCTGCGCTGCGCGAAATCAGTCGCGCGGTCATCCGTTCGTGATGATACTTGCGAAACAGCCGGGCCTGAAACCTTGTGCCGGCAATGCGGAGCACCTGCTCACACCACGCCATTTCCTCAGCCCGACGGCGCGCCGATCCAACCAGTGTCAACGTGCCGATCAGGTTGCCCTTCGCATCACGCAAAGGTCCGGAACTACAAGCAAAGTCGTGAAAACATGAAAAATAGTGATCCGCCCCCTTGACGGTTACGACCCGGCCGGTCTGCATCGCCATATCAATGCCGTTGGTGCCCGCTATGGTCTCGGTCCACAGCCCACCCATGCCCAAACCGACGCGACCGAATTCGTGTGCGTCAGTATCGGGAAGGTAGCTTTCAACCACGACCCCTTCGCCATCACTGATCAACAGACAGTATCGGCTCCTGTCCGGTAGGATAGAGGATTTGTCGAGTTCCGGCCCGCCGCCGACCATATCGAGAAACCGCTCACGTCGCTCTGCCGCAATGTTTTCCTGCAACCGCATCACCGGTTGGGCGGACCGCGACACCAGCTTGTGTTCGGCAGAGCACCTTTGCAAGGAAGCGCCCAAAAGCGTGTTGAATGCGTCTGGGAAAGCATCACCGAACTGTCCGGGCATATTTCGTTCGCCTCCAAGGGACTTTACGCAATATTGTTACACCCGACCCGGATTTGAACCAACATATGTTTTTTCGCTCTTGCATGATCGGGAGATGTGCCGATCGGACCTTCTGCGCCTTACGGGCGGACCATGATCTTGATCTGCGACTTGTCGGCCAGCAGCCGGTCAAAGCCTTGCGCCACAACATCATCCAAACCGATCCGGTCGGTCACCAGATCCTCGGCCCGGAAAAAGCCGCGCTGCATCAATGCCATGACCGCCGGATAGACGTGGCGATAGGCGATGGTGCCGCGCATGGTGCGTTCTTTAATCACCAGCGCATTGGGCTGGAACGAGGCGCCGCCCTCCCAGATGCTGACGACGACGACCTCGCCGCCCGGATGCGTCGCCTCGATGGCTTGCGACAGCACGGCGGGAACCCCTGTTACTTCAAATGCAAAGTCCACCCCGCCGCCCGAGGCACTATGGATCGCCTCTACAACATCGCCCGCCGCCGGGTCGTGCCCGATGGCCCCCAGCCGTTCAGCCATAGCGCGACGGGTCGCGGACAATTCGACTGCGTGGATGCTGGCGGCCCCTGCGGCCTTCAGCGCCTCGATCAGCACCAGTCCGATCGGGCCCGCACCGAACACCACGGCGCTGTCGCCAGCCTTGAGCGTGCTTTGCCGTACCGCGTGCAAAGCCACCGCAGCTGGTTCCACCAACGCACCCTGTTCCCATGACAGATCATCTGGCAGCTTGTGCAGCATGTGTTCACCCAGCACGGTGAACTCAGAGAATCCGCCTCCGCCGCCCGACAGGCCGTGGAACCCCAGCAAAGGCGAAAGATTGTAGCGGGCCATCAGATAGGCGCCGTCGCGGTTGGGCGACAGGATCGGCTCGATCACCACCCGGTCGCCAAGGACCACGCGGGTGACCCTATCGCCCACCGCGACCACCTCGCCAGCAAACTCGTGGCCCATCACAATGGGAGCCATGTCGCCGCTGATCGGGTGCGGCGTTCCCACCGGGATGAAGATCGGCCCGGCCGCATATTCGTGCAGATCGCTGCCGCAGATGCCGCACACTGCGACCCGCACTTTGACGCCGTGTGGATCGCTGATTTCGGGCACCGGCACTGTGTCGATGCGTATATCATGCGCCTTGTGCCAACGTGCGGCGCGCATGGTAGTCTTGGTCATGTCGGTCTCCATTTGCCTGAACTTGGTTTCTTCACAAGGTTCGACCTTGTGAGGCGAAAGCCGAAAGCCGCTTTCAGCACGCTGGCTGAAGGATGTGCGTGTTTTGTGACAGGGACAACACCAAAGCCCCGGAGCATAATCGGTTTGTGCAATTTTCGGCGAAATTGCACGCGGTCGTGCAAAGGACGACCGACCCTGCGGATTGCGCAGGTTCCGCTTGTAACGGCAGTTTCATCTGATATTTTGAAAGAAGAAACAGGGGCGCTCCGTAATGCCGGGGCTGAGATGTCGGGTGCAAGCCCGCGAACCCTTTAGCTGATCTGGGTAATGCCAGCGGAGCGAGGTGAGATGTTTTCCGGCGCACAGATATCCCTGTATCCCATGTCCGATGATTTCATCGGCATCATCCTTGGCGCGATTGGCGCGATGGACCCGTGGCGCGACCGCCTGCGGATCGAGACGGATGACCTGTCGACCCTGATGGTCGGCCCACCCGAAATCCTGTTCCCGGCGATGCGTGATCTGTTCGTCGCCGCGGCCAGCACCGGCGTGCATTGCACGCTGCACGCCACCGTATCGCGTGGCTGCCCCGGTGAACCGGATGATCCGATCTGCACCCCGCTTGGCGGCCTGCCAAACGGCGCGCCGATAACGGAGCGGATCGCGGCGGCGCAGGCGGGTGTCGCGGCGGCGCGAGTGACAGGCCAGCCGATCGCGGCGCAATTCTCGCTCTATCCGCTCGGCCTCGGGCATCACATGGACGAGATTTACGGCTGCATCGACTTCCTGAAATCCTCGGGCACGTTCGAGCGGTCAAAGAATTTCTGCACCAAGCTGCGCGGCGACGCGGGCCCGGTGTTCGAAACCCTGTCGCAGGCCTTTACCGGGTTTGGCGCACAGGCGGGCCATGTGGCCCTTGACGTGACCTTGTCGGCCAACAGCCCGACCAAGGTCTGACCCCGCGGCCTTTGCCGCTTTTCCAACCTTACAAGAAATGGAGCTTTCCATGCCGAACACGGCTGTATGGACTTTGCGTGAAACCTTGATCGTGGCCGTTCTTGGGGCGGTTTTTGGTGTGCTTTATCTGGGGTGGGTGCAGGTCTGGCTGATCCTGCAAGCCATCTTTGGCGCGGTCACGATGGATGTGGTGATGGGCTTCTGGTTCATCGTTTCGATCATCGCCGCTGCCATCATCCGCAAACCCGGTGTGGCACTGGTGTCCGAGGTGATGGCCGCCGCCGTGCAGATCCTGCTGGGCAGTCCGGCAGGGTTGATGCTGCTGCTTACCGGCCTTGTGCAGGGTGCCGGAGCCGAGGCGGTGTTTGCCGCAACCCGCTACCGCCGCTGGTCGCTGCCGGTTCTGATGGCGGCCGGGGTGGGTGCTGCGGTGGCGTCCTTTGCCTATACTTGGGTGCGGTTCGACTATGCCAGTCTGGCGCCGGGCCTGCTGGTGGTGATGTTCGTGCTGCGCTGCACCTCGGGCGCGCTGCTGGGTGGCTTGCTGGGACATCTGATCGTCAAGGCGCTGTACCGCACCGGGGTGCTGTCGGGCCTGGCGATCGAACGTGATCTGCGCACCACCAATGCCTGATGCAGTGTCTTGCGAAGGGGTGGCCGTGCGTTATCCCTTCGCCTCAAGCGATGCGGTGGGGCCGCTATCGCTGCAGGTGGCGCAAGGCGAGCGTGTGCTGCTGCTGGGCCCGTCGGGCTCTGGAAAATCCACCCTGCTGCACAGCCTGACCGGCCTGATCCCGCAGGCCATACCGGCAGACCGGCGCGGGGCGCTGCACCTGTTCGGGCAAGCGGTGCAAAGCCGCAGCCCGGCAGACTGGGCCGACCGTGTGGCGATCCTGTTTCAGGACGCCGATCAGACGCTTGCGGGCTTTACGGTGGCCGATGAGATTGCCTTCGCGCTGGAAAACCGCAACCTGCTCCCGGCCCTGATCATGGCGCGTGTCACACAGGCCATGTCGCAGGCCGGGCTGGCAGAGGGCTGGTTCGGGCGGCGGATTGCCACGCTGTCGGGTGGACAAAAGCAACTGGTGGCACTGGCCGCCGTGCTTGCACAGGGGGCCGAACTGGTGGTGGCCGATGAGCCGACCGCCAGCCTGGCACCGGCGGCGGCACGGATGATGGCCGACCTGCTGCTCGCCCCCGGTCAAACCGTGCTGATCGTCGATCACCGGCTGGGGCCGATCCTTGACCGGATCGACCGGGTGATCGTGCTGGGGCAGGATGGGAAGCTTCTGGTCACAGGCCCCCCCGCCGAAGTGTTTGCGGCCCACGGTACCACGCTTGCCGCCCTGGGGATCTGGACCCCGCTGGCGACGCGGCTTCGGCTGTCCCTTGCCGCGCAAGGTATAGACGTACCTCCCGTGATGCAGGTGGCCGACGTTGTGCCCCACCTGCCCCCTGCTGCCGATCTGGCGCCGATGCTGTTGCCCGCACTTGTGACGCCCGGCCCCGAACTGGTCCACCTGCACCATGCCGCCTGCGCGCCACCGTTTGGGCCGGTGGTGCTGCGCGACATCTCGATACACCTGCGCGGTGGTCAGGTGCTGGGCATCCTCGGGCCGAATGGCGCGGGCAAATCGACACTGGCGGCCTGCGTTGCCGGGCTGATCCCCCCGCGCGAGGGGCGGCGCATAGGGCCGCCGGGGGCCGTCGCCTTCCAGAACCCCGAGGCGCATTTCACCACCGACAGCGCCCTTGCGGAACTCGTCGCCGCCGGTGTGACGCCCCCAAAAGCGGCCGAGGTGCTCGGCGATTGGGGCCTTTCCCATGTCGCGCAGCAGCACCCCTTCACTCTGTCGATGGGCCAGAAGCGGCAGTTGGCGCTGGCGCTCTTGACCGCAACCGACCGTTGGCCGGTGCTGGTTCTGGACGAGCCGACCTCCGGGCTGGACCACGCCGGATGCCTGACCATCGCGCGCCACATCCGGCGGCTGGCGGCACGGGGCAAGGCCTTGGCCGCCATCACCCACGACGCCGATTTCGCGTTGTCGGTCTGCGATAGAGTGGCGGTTCTGGCGGAAGGCAGGATCATCGCCAACGGCCCGGCCCGGCAGATCTTGCGCGACACTGCGCTGTTGCAGGCCGTGGGTCTGGCCCCGCCCGAGGCGGCCCCCCTGCTGAACTGGATGGAGCAAAAAGGATGCTAGGCCGCCTGCACCCGCTGCCAAAGCTCGCCCTGTGCCTGATCTGGATCGGCGCGTCGGTTCTGGTGTTCGATCTGCGCTTTCAACTGCTGACACTGGCGCTGGCCATGACCCTGTTGTGGGCGGTCGAGCGCGTGCCGCTTTGGAAGTTGCTCGCGCTGATGGTGCCGTTTGCCCTGTTTGGATTTGGCTTTCTGACGACATCGCTGCTGTTCAACACAGAGTCCGGCTTTGCCCTGCGCATTGCGCGCGAACAGGGCGCGGCGGTGCCGGATGCCGCGCCGGGTCTGGCGCTGTTCGCCCGGACGCTGGCCTGCGGCATGGTGTCGGCGCTGTTTGCGCTGACCACCGATCCGGGGCAGTTGGTGCGGTCGCTGATGACCCACCTGCGCCTGCCCGCCCCGGCCGGGTTTGCCCTGATGCAGGCGATGCACCTTGTTCCCGATCTAGGGCGCGAGATGCAGATGATGCGCATGGTCCGCGCCATGCAGCAGGCCCGCCCGATACGCCGCATCCCGCAACCGGCCGAGGTGATGGCGCTGACCATCCCGCTGCTCGCCTTTGCCATCCGCCGCGCCACCCGCGCCTCCATCGCGATGGAGGCCAGGGGCCTGCGCCCGCATCGCCCCCGCAGCCAGTTGAAGCCGTTGCCGATCCGGGGCCTAGACATCATCGCTTTCGGTCTAGGGTCCGTGGTTCTTGCGATCTTGATATCTCTGCATCGCCCTGGCTGAGTATGGATCGACAGCTTGTTGCTATTGGACCAAAACCGATTTGTCCGCCGCGTCACGCTTGCATCTTAATGTCCACTGGCCTTCGTGGACACTATCCCGAACGTTGTTTTGCTGAAGAACAGTCAGGCCCCACGCTTATCGTCATCGTGGGTTTTCGCATTGCTACCAAGGACTTCGCGCCCTCTTGCTTCCACAGTGCTTCCATGGGTATTGGAAACGCAAACGCCGCCCCGGAGGGCGGCCTATAACGTC
>CAZPWV010000044.1:0-10413 GCA_964590825.1 uncultured Rhodobacter sp.
TGCTCGCGCAGCGGATTGCCCTTTGCCAGCCCCTCGAGCGCCTCGATCAGCGGCGCTTGCACACGCAAGCGCCGGTCGGCGGCCAGCTTGAGCAGGAACTCCCAGCCCTCTTGCGCAACATTTCCCGATGCAATGCGCGCCGGAAGGGTCTTGTGTTGATAGTCCGCGATCATCTTGGCCTCGTTTGTTTTGAGCGCACGCATCTCGCTCAGCAAGGCCAATATCTCTCCGCGCGCATAGGCATCCAAACTCACCGGCGCAGCCGGCCCCGCCAGCCGTAAATCAACCCCCAGAAGGCCCTGCACGATAGCCTGATAGTCGTGCATCCCCCGCAGCTCACCCGGGCGGTTCCAGTCTTGCCGGGTACGCGAGAGCTGAAGTAGCGAGGAAGAACCACCGCTCGCGAAAAAATGATCTCGCAGGGTGAGGACTGGAATCTGCGTCAAAAGCTCAGCCGTTACCGCCGTCCAGCGCAGCGTTTCGTGAAACTGCCCGTTCTGCTTTTGCCAGATCACGATCCGCTGGGCCGTAACCGCGGCGCCTCGGCGCTGCTTGCGCAACGCATCATCCACTTGCCAGATCACGTCAGCCTGCCCCCCCGTTGCAGGCCGTGACAGCAGGCAGTCGCCCTCGGCCAGCCTTTGCCGCATCAGCTTGACCGTCGAGAAGCCCTCCGGCTCGCCCTCGATTCGGCCGCCTTGGCGCTCCATCCGGGCCTCGGGGCAGGCGCTTGCCCTGTGCTCGATCCGCCATTCGGTGGCGGCCCAGCGTGTCAGATCGGAGGTTTGCTTGTTATCGCGATGATCTGCCTGCAAGACGGCGCGCGCCTTGCCGCTGAGCAAAAGGCGCAGGCAGAGATCGGAGCATTCGCTGCTCTCGGTTTGCAAAAAGAACACCGCGCGTTCCGGCAGGGGCACAAGGTTTTGGTGATCGTCAGCAATCAGCCCCGCCACATCGGAGCGGGTCCATTGGTTCAACCCCGCCCCGATCAGCACCAAAACCCCGGTGGCGATCAGATAGGCCAAGGGCCAAAGAAGCAACCGTGGCACCCGAAACAGGGCCGTTCGCAAACCCCAGTAGAGCGGCTGCCCAACAAGCACGAAGATCAGGAGCCAAGGCACAAAGAGCAGCGGAAGCCCCACGACCGCAAGCACCAGTACAATCGTCACACCTGGAAAAAACAGCACAAAGGCACCCATCGCCAGAATGACGAAGGCAAGCCAGTCGCTGATATCGGGGCGGAATGTGCGCAACCGCGAGAGCAGCCACGAAAGAATGCGCAAGCCTCGCCGTTTTGCAGTCTTCCTGCCGCTCAGTTCGTTCAGTCGCTCTTCAAAAGACTTCATCACAGGCCGGGAATTGGTATTGGCACAAAGGGTTAGCCTTTTGTGACAAGAAATTCCGGCGGCAACAAGGCAGGAGTTCGGCACTCAGCCGCGCAGGAATTCCGCGCGTTTGGGCAGGAAAATCGTCAATATCCCCAGCGCCGGCAGCCAGGCGCAGATCAGGTAAACCGTGCGGATGCCGTAATGGTCGGCCAGCACGCCGAGCGCGGCCGCCGCAATGCCCCCCATGCCAAAGGCGAGGCCAAAGAAGATGCCCGCCACCATGCCCACCCGCCCCGGCAACAGCTCTTGCGCAAAAACCACAATGGCCGAAAAGGCCGAGGCGAGGATAAGCCCGATGCAGACCGACAGCAGTGCCGAGCCCCAAAGCCCGACATGCGGCAATGCAAGCGTAAAAGGCAAAACGCCGAGGATCGACCCCCAGATCACCGTCATCGCGCCCCAACGGTCGGCAATCGGACCGCCCAGCACCGTTCCCGCCGCCACCGCGCCAAGGAAGAGGAACAGCATCAGCTGTGCGCTGCGGGTCGTCACATCGAATGTCTCGATCAGGTAAAAGGTGTAGTAAGAACCGATCGAGGCCATGTAGACGTTTTTCGAAAACGTCAGCGCCACCAGCACGGCAATGGCCAGCACGGTGCGGTTGCGCGAAAGCGGCAGGGTCTTGTCCGGGGTTTTCGCCGCGCGGGTCCGCAAATGTGCCCCATACCAGCGGCTGACCCGCACAAGCACCATCCCCGCCAGCACCGCCAGCGCGCCGAACAGCGCCACCGATGGCCTCCCCAGCGGCAACACGACAAAGGCGGCCAGGAGCGGGCCAATGGCGGTGCCGAAATTTCCCCCCACCTGAAACACCGATTGCGCCAGGCCAAAACGCCCGCCCGAGGCCAGCCGCGCCACCCGGCTGCTTTCAGGGTGAAAGATCGCCGAGCCAAAGCCCACGAACATCGCCCCGAGGATGAGCAACCCGTAGCTTGGGGCAAAGGCCAGCCCCATCACGCCCAGAAAGGTGGAAACCGAGGCCACCGGCAGCGACCACGGCAGCGGCCTTGCATCGGTAAAAATGCCGATGGCCGGCTGCAGCAGCGAGGCGGTGCCCTGAAAGGCCAGCGTCAAAAGGCCGATCTGCCAATAATCCAGCGCGAAATCGGCCTTGAGGATCGGATAGATCGACGACAGCATCGACTGCATCACATCGTTGAGCATGTGACAGGCCGAAATGGCGAGCAAGATGGGAAACACGGTGGCGTTATCCCGGCGCGGTTGCGGTATGGCGGTCATGGTGTTCCTGCGGCGTTTGCGCCATCAAATCACCGCCGAAGGCCGCCGTCACGCCCGCGATTGTGCCCGTTACATCAGCCGGCGCCCAGTAACCGCCCCCGGTGATCCGCCCCCTCAGGCCCGCTGCAACTTGACCGGCTCGGTCCGCGCCAGCCGCAGGAAATGCGCCATATAGGGCTCGGTCACATCTTCGGCGCGGGTCGCGGCGTAAAGCCGCTTGGTCAGCCCCGCCTCGGTGACCCGTCGGGTGACGTAATCGGGCTGATATTTCACCTCGCGCAGAACCCAGTCGGGCAGCACGGCAACCCCCCGCCCCGAGGCGACCAGCATCAGGATCACGCTGGTCAGCTCCACCTGCCGATGCGCCTTTGGCTCCACCCGCGCGGGGGTGAGCAGCATCGAGAAGACATCCGAACGGGCGCGGTCGATCGGATAGGTTATCAGCGTCTGATCGGCGAAATCTTGCGCCACCACAAAGGGCCGCGCCGCCAGCGGGCTGCCCGCCGGAGCAATGAAGGTGGGCGAATAATCAAAGAGCGGGTTGAAGCTCAGCCCGTCGATCTTTTCCGGGTCCGAGGAAATCACCAGATCCACCTCCTCGCGCGCCAGCGCGGCCAGCGCGGTAAAGGCAAGACCGGGGCGGATGTCGATGTCGATCTCGGGCCAGGCGCGGCGGAACTGTTCCAGCACCGGAAAGAGCCAGTCGAAACAGGCGTGGCATTCGATGGCAATATGCAGCCGCCCCGCCCGCCCCTGCCGGATGGCGGCGAATTCGGCCTCGGTCGCCTCGATCTCGGGCAGGATACGCTCGGCCAGACGCAGCAGTTTCAGCCCCGCCGCCGAAAGCCGCAAGGGCTTGGAACGGCGGGCAAAAAGCTCCACCCCGGTCTGGTCTTCCAGACCCTTCACCTGATGGCTCAGCGCCGATTGGGTGATGTGCAGAATATCGGCAGCCCTGGCCAGACCACCGGCATCATGGATCGCCTTGATCGTGCGAAGATGACGAAACTCGATGTGCATTATGCTGCAATCCTCATAACCTTCTTGAAGATTATGAATTTGTCTCACATCTGATTCTCTGAAACAAGGGGGCAACGAAAGGATCCGCCATGCCCACGCCGAACATCTCCTTCGAGTTCTTCCCGCCGCAAACGCTTGATGCGTCGTTTCGGCTGTGGGAAACGGCACAGGTGCTGGCCCCCCTGAAGCCCGGTTTCGTCTCGGTCACCTATGGCGCCGGCGGCACCACGCGGAAACTGACGCACGAGGCGGTGGCGGCGATTCACAAGAATTACGGTCTCAATGTTGCCGCGCATCTGACCTGCGTCGATGCCACAAAAGCGGAAACGAAAGAGATCATCGACGCCTATCACGAGGCGGGCGTGACCGAGATCGTGGCGCTGCGGGGCGACCCGCCCAAGGGCGCCGCGCGCTTTTCCCCCCACCCCGAGGGCTTTGCCAGCTCGGTCGAGCTGATCGAATGGCTGGCCGAGGATGGCCGCTTTACCCTGCGCTGCGGCGCCTACCCCGAGCCCCACCCCGAGGCCGCCGACAGCCTTGCCGATGTGCGCTGGCTCAAGCGCAAGGTCGAGGCCGGGGCGACCAGCGCCATCACCCAGTTCTTCTTCGAGGCGGAAACCTTTTTCCGCTTCCGCGACGCCTGCGAAAAGGAAGGCATCACCGCCAAGATCATTCCCGGCATCTTGCCGATCCAGTCATGGAAAGGTGCCCGGAACTTTGCAACCCGTTGCGGCACCTCGATTCCGCGCTGGGTGGAAGAGGCTTTCGAGGCCGCCACCCGCGATGGCCGCGAAGAATTGCTGGCCACGGCGCTATGCACGGAACTGTGCGACAACCTGATTTCCGGCGGTGTGGAAGACCTGCAGTTCTACACCCTCAACCGCCCGCAAATGACCCGTGATGTCTGCCATGCGCTGGGCATCACCCCGGATGTGGTGCTGGAAAACGTCGCCTGAGCGGCCCGTCAAAAATGACGCAACGGAACTTGCAGCGGGGGCTTCGGCCCCCTTTTCGTCGCCTGCCCTTGCGTTAGGCTGGGCGCAGGGAGGCCCAGATGACACCACCGAAATTTGCCGAATCCGCAGCCGATTTTCTGCCGCTCGCGGCGGTGAAGGAAATGACCGGGCTGGAATACATGCAAAAAATGCTGGCGGGCGAGGTGCCCACCACCACCTTTGCCCGCGGCTGCAACTACCGCCTGAGCAAGGTCGGGCCCGGTCTTGTCGAGGTGACGGGCACGCCGGGGCACGAGCATACCAACGCCTTTGGTGGCGTGCATGGCGGTTGGTATGGGGTCATTCTGGACACCTGCCTGACCTGTGCCGTCATCACCGGCCTGCCGAAAGGGCAGTTTCAGACCACGCTTGAATACAAGGTCAACATGCTGCGCGCCATTGCGCCGGGCACCGAGGTGGTCGGGGTGGGGCGGCTCGAGCACATGGGCCGCTCAACCGGGGTCGCGCGCGGCGAGATCCGCGGCGTGCAGGACGGGCGGGTCTATGCCCTTGGCACCGCCACCTGTTTCGTCATGGGCGCTCCCGGCTGAGGCCTGCGCCGCCGTCAGCCGGGGCCGGATTGTCAGCCACCATTCCCGCGGCACCACAAAGGCGGTCTCGTGGATCCGCTCCGAGGCGTCGCGCCCCACCACACGCGGGGCCCGCAGCACGAAAAACCGCCCCCAGCCGCGCCAGTTGCCCACCGATGGCGCGGCGGGATCGGCCGGGAAATCCTCGCGCCAGCCGGGCGGAAGCGCAAGGCCCAGCGCCTCGGCCTGCGCCATCATCCAGACCAGCGGGATATTGGCCAGGGGCCGCGCCGCCTCTTGCCCGGAAAGCTGCCCGCCAATATCGCCATGGCAACCGCGGAACCAGACCTGCTCGATCCGTTCGGCCCCGGTGCCCTCGCAATCCCAGATCATCGGTTCCAGCACGGCGCGGGTCTCGTGCAGGGCCAGCGCCTGAAACCCGTGCCGCACCGAACCGCCCAGCCGGTGATCGTGAAACCGGGTCCGCGAGGCGCTCAGCATCCACAAAAGCGGCAGTTGCACGCCCAGCGCGGCCACCGTGTCAAACACCCCCACCATTTCGATCGGCGTTGCCGGGTGGCAATGCGCGTGGCGAAACGCCTCGGGCGAGACCTCGCTTTGATAGTGCCGCCAGGCCAGCATCACGTTGCGCTCGGTCGCCGCATCGGCGCGCAGCAGCCCGACCCGGTCGATCAGCCCGGCCAGCGACCGCGCCGCAAAGGCCCCGCGCGAATAGCCGATCAGAAAGATCCGGTCACCGGGCTGATAGCGCATCGCCAGCCAGCCATAGGCGCGGCAGATCTGCGCTTCGACCCCCCAGCCCAGCCAGACATCGCGCCAGTCGCGCCATTCGCGGAATTGCAGCCCCTGCCCGTAGTAAAGCGAGGCCCGCGGCACCCGGCGGCGCAGGTAGCGATACAGGATGCCGATCGAGGTCAGCCGGGCCGCCGCCAGCGCCGCGCCGCCAAAGGCGCCCCCCCAAAGCGCCCCCATCGTGCCATCCAGCAAGACGACATGATCCACCGCCCCCCGCACCGGACGGCGGGCGGGGCCGGTATCGGGCCTTGCGGGGGCAGTGCGCCGCCGCCAGGCCGCGATCAGGCGTTTGAACAGTCCAACCATGGTTTCCACGCGGTTGCGGGGCCAAGCCCGGTTTGCCCCTCAGTCTAGGGCAAAGCCGGTTAACCATCGTTTACCTTTGCGTGAACCCCGCCCCCTGGCGCACCCGGCTCAGCTTCGCAGCGCCAGCGCCGTGACGATTTCCATCTGGCCAAAGCCGTTGAACCGGGTGTTGGTGGCCGACGAATAGGCCCCCATGCCGTGGAAAACGATGAAGTCACCCTCGGCAAGGCTCTCGGGCAGGGCCACCTCGCCCGGCAGCCGATCCACCGAATCGCAGGTCGGGCCAAAGACCACACGGGGCACCGGGGCTCCGCCGCGATGCCGCCCCTCGGGCGAAAACACCTCGATCCGGTCGATATTGCCAATCACCGGCAATTCGGCCAGCCCGCCATACACACCATCGTTGAGGAAGACATGGCTGCCGTCGCGCAGCGCCTTGACGCGGGTGATATGGCTGAAGGCGTCGCCGACAAGGCCGCGCCCCGGCTCGCAGACCAGCACCGGGCGCGTCGCGCCAAAGGCTTCGGTGGCAACCCGGTCGATCAGCGCGAAGATTTCCTCAAGTTGCGGCGCCGGCCCCACCGAGCGGTGGTTGGGGAAGCCGCCGCCCACATTGAGCCGCTGCGCGCTCACCCCGGCCTCGGCGCAGATCACCGCAGCGGTGCGGATATAGGCATCCCAGGCCATCGGGTCGGTGCATTGCGTGCCGGGGTGAAAGGTGAGCGAGGGAATGAACCCGGCTTCGGCCGCACGTTTGAGCAACGCCGCCGCCACCGCGGGCGTGGCGCCGAACTTGGCCCCGAAATTATAGGCCGCACCCGCCACCGGCAGCTTGAACCGCACCGAGATTTCGCAGCCCTCCGCAGGCACCATCTCGATCAGCTTTTCCAGTTCCGACGCCGAATCGACCGACCAGGTTTTCACCCCGGCCTTGACCGCATGGGCCACCTCGTCGCGGCCGCGCACCGGGTTGTGGTAATGCAGCGCCGCACCGGGGGCGAGACGGCGGATGAGGTCGATCTCATGGGGCGAGGCCACATCGAACCCCTTGATCCCGGCCGCCACGAGATTTTGAATCACCATCTCGTCGGGGTTCGACTTGACCGCATAGGTCACCAGCCCCGGAAAGCCGCGCAAAAACCGCCGCGCCGTCGCCTGAAGCGCCGCGGGCGAAAAGACCAGCACCGGGTGATCGGGGGTCTTGGTGCGGATGATTTCGGACGGATTCGCCCAAATAGTCTTGGAAAGTCCCATCGGCTTCTCCTCGCCAACAGAACGCAGCCACCTCTTGCCCCGGCTATACGGGTGGGGAGACGCTTGCGCGTTTCTACCATACCCAGGCCAGGTGCGTATGAGCCGCCCTTTTCCTGTCTTTTCAGTTTGCGCTACATGGGGCACAATTTCACCGATCAAAAGAGTAGATTTGCGGCGATTGGTCGTTATAATAACGAAAAGATCGGTCAAATTGCAGGTGTGGCAGAATGGACGAACTGGACAAGGCAATCCTTGGCCTGCTCTCGGGCGATGCCCGCATGTCGGTGGCAACCCTGGCGCGGCGGCTGAAGGTGGCGCGGTCCACCATTCAGGCGCGACTGGAGCGGCTGGAGACCACCGGGGTGATTGCCGGCTACACCGTCAAGCTGGGCGAGGCGGCACGGGCGGGGCGGCTGCGCGCCACGGTCTTGCTGATGGTCGAGCCCCGTGCGCAGGCCGGCATCCTGACCCGGTTGCGCTCGATCTCCGAGGTCGAACGCATCTCCACCACCTCGGGGCGGGTCGATCTGCTGTTGCAGGTCGCCTCGAATTCGACCGCGCAACTGGATGGCGTGCTGGACCAGATCGGCGAATTGCAGGGCGTGAAAAGCTCGGAAAGCCTGATCCATCTGAGCACCAAGCTGGACCGGGCGGTCTGACGGGCCAGCGGCAGATGACGCCGCGCGATGCGGCGAATCATGCTAGTCTGGGTTCAGCGCACAGGAGGCTCAGATGTCTTTTCATGGAATTCCCTGCTGGTTCGAACTCTCCACCCCAGACCCCGACCGCGCCGAGGCGTTTTATGGCGCCCTGTTCGACTGGGCGGTGACAGATGCCGGTATGCCGGGCTTCGACTACCGGCTGGCCAAGTCCGGCGCCGACATGGTGGCGGGCATGATGCCGCTTGCGGCCTGCCCGGACGGCACGCCGCCGAACTGGATGCTCTATGTCGCGGTCGATGATTGTGATGCCACCGCCGCACAGGCCGCCGCACTGGGTGGCAAGCTGTTCAAGGAACCGACGGAAATTCCCGGCACCGGGCGTTTTGCCGTGCTCGCCGATCCGCAAGGCGCGGTCTTTGGCCTCTTGCAACCCCTGCCGATGGACCCGCCCCCTGAGGGCGGCGCCTGGAACCAGAAGGCCGCCGGCCATGGCAACTGGCTGGAACTGATGAGCACCGACCCCAAGGCGGCGATGGGCTTTTACGGCAAGCTCTTTGGCTGGCAGCCCGATGCCGAGATGGATATGGGCGCAATGGGCAGCTACGATCTGTTCACCCATCAGGGCACGCAAATCGGCGGCATGATGGGGCTTGGCGCCTCCCCCTACCCGAACTGGCTGTGCTATTTCGGGGTGGATGACCTTGCCGCCGCCATGGAAAAGACCACCGCCATGGGGGGCGCCATTGCCGCGGGGCCAATGGAGGTTCCAGGCCCCGCGCTGATTGCCGTGGCGCAAGACAATCAAGGCGCCTGGTTTGCCATGGTCGGCCCGAAACCCTGAGCTTTTCATGCCAGAGGCTTTTCCTTGCGGGGGCTGCACGCTAAAGAGCGTCAAGCCCTTGCAAGGATGCGACCGATGACGATGGACAAGAATTTCGACGCCCGCGAAGCCGAGCCGCGCCTTTATGCGCGCTGGGAAGAGGCCGGGGCCTTCAAAGCCGGGGCCAATGCCTCGCGTGAGGAAACCTTCTGCATCATGATCCCGCCGCCCAACGTTACCGGCGCGCTGCATGTGGGCCATGCCTTCAACAACACCGTGCAGGATATTCTGATCCGCTGGCACCGGATGCGCGGCTTCGACACGCTCTGGCAGCCGGGACAGGACCATGCGGGCATTGCCACCCAGCTGATGGTCGAGCGTGAACTGGCCAAGACCGGCCAGCCCTCGCGCGCCGAGCTGGGGCGCGAGAAATTCCTTGAAAAGGTCTGGGAATGGAAGGGCCAGTATGGCCAGACCATCATCAACCAGCTCAAGCGGCTCGGCTCTTCCTGCGACTGGTCGCGCAACGCCTTCACCATGTCGGGCGCGCCCAATGCGCCGGCGGGCGAAGAGGGCAATTTCCACGATGCGGTCATCAAGGTCTTTGTCGATCTTTACCACAAGGGGCTGATCTATCGCGGCAAGCGGCTGGTGAACTGGGATCCGCATTTCGAGACCGCCATTTCCGACCTTGAGGTGGAAAACATCGAAGTGGCCGGGCACATGTGGCACTTCAAATACCCGCTGGCCGGCGGCGAAACCTACGAATATGTGGAAAAGGACGCCGAGGGGAATGTGACCCTGCGCGAGACGCGGGATTATATTTCCATTGCCACCACCCGGCCCGAAACCATGCTGGGCGATGGCGCGGTGGCGGTGCATCCCAGTGATGAGCGCTATGCGCCCATCGTTGGCAAGCTCTGTGAAATTCCGGTGGGGCCGAAAGAGCACCGCCGCCTGATTCCGATCATCACCGATGAATACCCGGATATGAATTTCGGCTCGGGCGCGGTGAAAATCACCGGCGCGCATGACTTCAACGACTATCAGGTGGCCAAGCGCGGCAATCTGCCGATGTATCGGCTGATGGATACGCGCGGCCGGATGCGGGCGGACGGGGCCAGCTACGAGGCCTGCGCAACCCGCGCAATGGAGATTTCCAAAGGCGCCGCCTTCACCGAGGCCGAGATTGACACGCTGAACCTGATCCCCGAGGAGCTGCGCGGGCTGGACCGGTTCGAGGCGCGCAAGGCCGTGGTGGCGCAGATCAATGCCGAGGGCCTGGCGGTGATGATCGCCAATCCGAAGGTGGGCGAGGAGGGGCAACCCGATCTGATCCCTTACGTCGAGGCCAAGCCGATCATGCAGCCCTTCGGCGACCGC
>CAZPWV010000044.1:10423-10851 GCA_964590825.1 uncultured Rhodobacter sp.
CCGGACGCAGGTGATCGAGGACATCACCGCCGAGGGCCTGGCGGTCATGGTGGCCGATGCCGAAGGCAACCTCGTGCCCTACGTTGAAGCCAAGAAGATCATGCAGCCCTTCGGCGACCGCTCGAAGGTGGTGATCGAGCCGATGCTGACCGATCAATGGTATGTGGACGCAGAGAAAGTCGTCGGCCCCGCGCTCGACGCGGTGCGGACCGGCAAGACGAAAATCATGCCCGAGGCGGGGGAAAAGACCTATTACCACTGGCTGGAGAATATCGAGCCGTGGTGCATCTCGCGCCAGCTCTGGTGGGGGCATCAGATTCCGGTGTGGTATGGGCCCACCCGCGAGGATGTGTTGGAACAGCGGGAAACCGGCACAGACCTTGATCCGGTCTGGTCGCCGAGCAGCCGCTGCATGGCCTTTTGCGCTG
>CAZPWV010000044.1:10861-11235 GCA_964590825.1 uncultured Rhodobacter sp.
CTCAGGCCCTCGACTACTATGGCGATCTGGTCGCACCGGAACACCTTGGATTCCTGACCGGCGAAGGCAGCGACCGTCCGTGCTGCGGGGTTATCATTGGCGCGAAGCGCGAAGCCTATGTCAACATGGTGCGTGACCCCGACGTCCTCGACACCTGGTTCTCCTCCGGCCTCTGGCCGATCGGCACGCTTGGCTGGCCCGAAGCCACGGAGGAAATGCGCAAGTATTTCCCCACCGATGTTCTGGTGACGGGCTTTGACATCCTCTTTTTCTGGGTCGCCCGGATGATGATGATGCAGCTTGCCGTGACCGGAGAAATTCCGTTCCACACCGTCTACCTGCATCAGCTTGTCCGCGACGAGAAGGGCAAGAAA
>CAZPWV010000045.1:0-11183 GCA_964590825.1 uncultured Rhodobacter sp.
CTCTATAAAATCCGCGTGTTCGAGACCTGCCGCTGGCGCAACGCCAACCACCGCCCCTGGATGAAGGGGCCCGCGGGCGAGGTCATCCCCCCCGGCATCATCGACAAACCGCCCTCGGCCGAGCTGCGCGAGAACCAGACGGATCAGGACAGCCTGCCGCCCTACGAGGTGCTCGATGCGATTCTCGAACGGCTGGTGGAGGGCGATCAGTCGGTGGAAGACATCGTTGCGGCGGGGTTCGAGCGCGCCACGGTCAAGCGCATCGAGCATCTGCTCTATATTTCCGAATGGAAACGCTTCCAGTCGGCACCGGGGCCAAGGCTCACCACCCGCGCCTTCTGGCTGGATCGGCGCTATCCGATGGTGAACCGCTGGCGCGACCCCACCTAAAGCAAAAAGGGGGCGCGGCCCCCTCTTTGCCTGACGGCAAATTCACCCCCGAGGTATTTGACGCAAGATGAAAGGGCTGATTTTCATCTTGCCATAAATACCTCGGGGGGAGCCCTGCAAGGGCGGGGGGCAGCGCCCCCCTCGCTCACACGGGGTGCAGCGTTGCGGTTTTCAACAGACGCTGCACGTCCTTCAGCGTGCAAAGGTCGGTGGCCGGTGTCATCACCGCCGCCGCCGCCGCCGCCGAACCCCATTTCAGCGCCTCGGGCATGGCCAGTCCGCGCGCCAAGCTCAGCGTGAAGGCGGCCACGAAACTGTCGCCCGCGCCGACCTTGGAAACCACCTCGTCGGGCGTTGCCTGCGCCACCCAGCGGTCATCGGCGGTGGCCAGCACGTTGCCATCGGCACCGCGGGCGACAATCACCGCCCGCGCCAGGCCGCGCCGGACCAGGTCCTGCGCAAAATCGGCGCTGTCCTTGCGGCTGGGCAGCTTGCGCCCGGCCAGGTCTTCGGCCTCGAGGTCATCCATCCGCAGCACATCGACGGGCCGCGCCCCGGCCTCCAGCAACCGGTGCAGCGCGCTGCCCGAGGTGTCGAGGAAGAACCGCGCCCTTGTGCGCGAAATCCGGGTGGCCAGCCTTGCGGGAAAATCGTCGGGCACGCCGGGCGGCTGGCTGCCCGAAAGCACCACAATGCCGTTTTCCGGCGCCGCCTTGCCGATCCGTTCCAGCACCCGCGCCACATCGCGGTTTTGCCAGGTCGGGCCGGGCATGACGAAGCGGTATTGCTGCCCCGTCGCGGCATCGGTGACGGTCAGGCTCTGGCGGGTTTCGCCCGGCGCGGGGAAGGGCGCAAGGCCAATGCCCGCCTCGGCCAGAAGGTGCATCACCTTGTCGCCCGTGGGCCCGCCCAGTGCCACGAAGGCGGTGGAATGGCCGCCCAGCGCCGAGATCGCACGGCTGACATTGAGGCCGCCGCCGCCGGGGTCGGTATCGGGGCGGGTGCAGCGCAGCTTGCGCTCGGGCGCGACGGAATCGGCGAAGATCGACAGATCGACGGTGGGGTTGAGCGTGACGGTAAGAATGGCGGTCATGCCGGGCCTTTCCTGACGCCTCTGCGGGCGTCTTTTGGGGAGATTTGGCGCTAACATCGCATCTTTGGCGCGATTGGAAAAGGCTGGAAACCCGATGTTAATGCAATGCGGGTTTGTGTTGGCGGGAAATCAAGGAGGAGCCGGATGATTCCCGATCTGAATGACCCGCGCTGGAAGCGCGTCCTGACCAGCGGCACCGATCTTTCGGCCGCTTCGCTTGCCACCCGCATCCTGATTTCGCGTCTGCGCCGCGAAGTGGCGGATGTGCCCGGCTCGCTGGCGGCCAAAATTGGCGAGTTGCGCGATTTCATCGCGAAAAACAGCTTTGCCGCCGCCGATGTTGCGAAATTCTGAGCGAGGAGACGCCAGATGAAGAATGAAATGCTCACCGTCGCCGAGGCGGCAGACCGTATCGCGGCGGGTGATGTGATGGTGCTGGCCGGTGACGAGGCGCTGTTGTCGCAACTGCCGCGGGGCAAGTGGATCGGCGGAACGACGGTCTATTTCGTCACCGAAACCGGCGGGGCGGTGGTGCGCGACCGGCTTTTTGCCACCACCTTTGCGCAGGCCACCGGCGCCACGCCGCGCCATGTTGCGGTGGACGGGCTGGCGGGTATCGCCACGGGCTACCGGCCCGGCGGGTTTACCATGATTATGATCCCCGCCTTTTCGGTGGCGCATTCGAATTTCGCGGTCGAGGGGCAGGGCTATCCGGGGCTTTTCGATCAGCCG
This sequence comes from uncultured Rhodobacter sp., assembly GCA_964590825.1. Taxonomy (GTDB): domain Bacteria; phylum Pseudomonadota; class Alphaproteobacteria; order Rhodobacterales; family Rhodobacteraceae; genus Rhodobacter. The sequence goes on from CAZPWV010000045.1 coordinate 2,216, forward strand.
CTGGCCGGCTGGATCACCGGGGTGCATCTGGACGAGATCGGCCAGCGTGCGCCCAAGGTCTTCGACGGTGCCACGGGGCTGGGCCATGACGAGGGCGCGGTGCTCTTGCATGTCGCGCTGCCCGAAGGGGCGGTGGTCGATCTCGACATTCTCAACATCTTCTCGCAGGGCACGGATGCGGCGCTGAGCTTCCGCTTTGCCGAGGATGGTTTTGCCGCGAAAACCGCGCAAGTGAACGGCGCCGAGGTGAATCTGGCGCGCTACATCACCGAGCAGGGTATCGACACGCGCCTGCCTCTGGTGGCCAATTACGCCGGTGCGCTGGTCAATGTCTCGATCCAGTCGGTCGATGCCGAGGCGGGAGAGGTGAAATTCTACGCGCCGGTGGTGGCCGGGGTGGAATATCGGCTGGCCAATGCGCTGGGCTCCTACGCGCAGGCCTTTGCCGCCGGCGCCGGTGCGGCGGGGGCGGGGCAGTATTCGTGCAACTGCATCCTGAACTACCTTTACGGCGCGTTGGAGGGCCAGCACACCGGCGGCTTTACCGGCCCGGTCACCTTTGGCGAGATTGCCTATATCCTGCTCAACCAGACCCTGGTGCGGATGGACATCTCGAGCGCCGCCTGAGGGGCGGAAAGGGGCGGCCCCCGCCCCGACGCTCGGCGCGTTGGGGCCTTGGCGCTCTGGCCAGCCTGTTCTTTGGCGCAGCCTGCGCAGGGGCAGCTTGGTGCGCCGGCGGGCCTTGCCCGAGTCTGTGTCCGAGGTTTCAAAGGTCGAGCTGATAGCTCGCGGGCACGAAGCGAAAGCCCTGACCTTGCGGCTCCAGATAGCCGAGGCCGGGAAAGGGCATGTGATAGCCGATGAAGGGTAGCCGGTCGGCGGCAATCCGGCCCAGAAGTGCCTTGCGCGTGTGGGCGGCCTGCGCCTTGTCCATGTCGAACTTCACCTCCCAATCGGGGCGTTCGAGCGACCAGACATAGTGGTTTGCGGTATCGGCGGTGAGGATCAGCCCCTTGCCCGCGCTTTCAAGGTGATAGGCCATATGGCCGGGGGTATGGCCGGGCGCGTCAAGCGCGGTGATGCCGCCGGTCACGGCGCCGCCCGCAGCGAGAAAGCGCATGTTCGGCGCAAGGGGGCGGACCTTGGCCTCGAATCCGTCGTTTCCGGCCTTGGCCCAATGGTCGAATTCCACCTGCCCGGTCACATAGGCGGCGTTGGCAAAGGTTGGCTGCCCGTTTTCCGCCAGTCCGCCGATATGGTCGCCATGCATATGCGTCAGAACCACCTGGGTCACGGCGTCGGGCGCAACTCCGGCCGCAGCCAGCGCTGCGGCGATCCCCGCGCCCGAAAGGCCGGTGTCGAACAGGATCACCTCGGAACCGGTTTCGACCAGCGTGGGGGTGAAAAAGTTCAGCGATCTGTCCGCCGGAATGAAGGCTGTCTGCGAGAGCGCCGCGAAGTCCTCGGGGCTGGCGTTCAGGCCAAAGATGTCTTGCGGATTTTCCATCGGCCGGGTGCCCGCCAGAAGCGTCGTCACGCGGAAGCTGCCAAGCTGGAAACGGCGATAGGGGGCAAACGCGGCCGGGCTGGCCGGCGCCGCGCCGGGGGTGGCCTGTGCGGTGGCGGGGACGGCGTGCAGGGCCGGGGCGGCAAGCGCGGTGGCGGCCAGAATCAACGTTGCGCGGCGGGTCGGGCGAAATGTCGTCATCGTCGTGCCTCCGAAATGACTGCGGGGTGGAGGCCACCAGCTAGCGCGCAGGCGCCGCCTTTCCAGTCCCGCTCACTCCCACCAGCGGTCGATTGTGGCAATGTCGCCGTCCGACCAGCCGAAGTGATGCGCCATCTCATGCACGAAGACATGCGCCACCAGCGCATCAAGCGCCACATCGCCGCGCCCGGCCCATTCATCCAGGATGGGGCGGCGGAACAGCCAGATCACATCGGGGCCGGTGGGGTCGAACACCGATTTTTCCGTCAGGGGCACGCCCTCGTAAAGCCCGGTCAGATCGAACGGGTCTTCGATGCCCATCTCTTGCAGCACCGCCTCGGAGGCGAAGTCTTCCACCCGCAGCACCACCTTGGCGGCGGCGGCGCGAAAGGCCGCGGGCAGGGCCGCGCGTGCGGCCTCGGCCAGGGCTTCGATTTCCGCAAGCTCCGGCGCCGCGCATCCCGCCCATCGAGCCATCGCATCCTCCCTCTTTGCCCCCCAGATATGGACAAAACCGCGCGGCTATGAAAGAGCGTAAGCCAACAGGAGAGCCCGATGACCACCGTTACCCGCTTTGCCCCCTCGCCCACCGGTTACATTCATGTGGGCAATCTGCGCACCGCGCTGATGAACTATCTGGTCGCCCGCAAGGCAGGCGGCACCTTCATTCTGCGCATCGACGACACCGACCAGGAACGCTCGAAACAGGAATATGTCGATGCGCTCAAGGCCGATCTCGAATGGCTGGGCCTGAGCTGGGACCGCGAGGAACGCCAGTCGCTCCGCTTTGACCGTTACGAGGCGGCGGCGGAAAGCCTGCGCTCCACCGGGCGGCTTTACGAATGTTTCGAAAGCCCGACCGAGCTGGACCTCAAGCGCAAGAAACTGCTGAACATGCACAAGCCCCCGGTCTATGACCGCACGGCGCTGACGCTGAGCGGGCTCGACAAGGAGCGGCTGCGCGAGCAAGGGCGCGAAGGCTACTGGCGTTTCCTGCTCGACCAGACCCGGATCGAATGGGCCGATGGCATCATCGGGCCGATTTCGATCGACGCCGCCTCGGTCTCGGACCCGGTGCTCATCAAGGCCGACGGGCAGGTGCTTTACACCTTCGCCTCCTCGGTCGATGACATCCAGATGGGGGTGACGCATATTGTTCGCGGCGCCGACCATGTGACCAACACCGCCACGCAGATCCAGATCATGCAGGCGCTGGGCGGCCGGCCGCCGGCCTTTGCGCATCACAGCCTGCTGACCGGGGCCGGGGGCGAGGAATTGTCCAAACGTCTTGGCACGCTGTCGATCCGCGATCTGCGCGCCAATGGCATTGCCCCCGAGGCGCTGCTTTCGCTGATGGCGCGGCTGGGCTCGAGCCAGCCGGTCGAGCTGCGCATGAGCCTTGACGAGATTGCCGAAGGGTTCGATCTGAGCCAGTTCGGCGCCGCGCCGACCAAATTCGACGCCGAAGACCTGGTGCCGCTGACGCGGGCGCGCAACCAGCATCTGCCCTTTGCCGCCGTGCGCGAGGAAATTGCGCATCTGGGCATTCCCGCGCATCTGGCGGGGCAATTCTGGGCGGTGGCCTCGAAGAACATCGACAAGCTTTCGGATCTGGCGCATTGGGCGGAACTGGTGCTTGAGGGCGCCGAGGCGGTGATCGACCCCGAGGATGCCGAATTCGTCGCTGCGGCGCTGGCGCTATTGCCGCCGCCACCCTACGGGGCCGACGCCTGGGCCAACTGGACCACGGCGGTGAAAGAGGCCACCGGGCGCAAGGGCAAGGGGCTTTTCATGCCGCTTCGAAAGGCGCTGACCGGGCAGGCGCATGGGCCGGAAATGGCCGATCTCATGCCCTTGATGCAAAAGCTGCGCGGGCGGGGCTGAGCACGGGCGGGGCTGAGCACGGGTTTCTGCCCGGCTGCGCCGATTTCCGAGTATTTGGACCAAGAAGAAGGGGCAGGGGAAACGCTGCCCCTTTGGCGTTTTCCGACAAGGACGTGTCGCGTTCGGGTGAAAATCGTCGCATTCGCTTTTCCCCTTGCCAGCGCGCGGCGGCGCTTGCTACTGCTGAGCCGTCAGGATCGGGAGACACTGGCCGCAAGGTCAGGGCCGAAGGAGCAACCGCCCCGGTAAACTCTCAGGCAGAAGGACCGTTCTGGCAAAGGACTCTGGAGAGAGGCGCCACCGTGACAACGGGCCGCGCCCGCCGAAGGGATAACGATCTCAGGCGCTTGGGCGGTGGCTCGGGTAGAGACAGAGGGGGCATCGAGCAAGCCGGTAGGCTTGGGAATTCGGTGCCGGCACGCCGGCTGACAGTGAGGACGGGATGGCCGCTGAAACGGGGCTCAAGCGCACGGCGCTTTTCGATCTGCATGTGGCGCTGGGGGCGAAGATCGTGCCCTTCGCGGGCTGGGAAATGCCCGTGCAATACCCGATGGGGGTGTTGCGCGAGCATCTGCACACCCGCGCGCAGGCGGGGCTGTTTGATGTCAGCCACATGGGGCAGGTGATCTTGCCGGCCGAGGCCGTGGCCGCGCTGGAGGCGCTGGTGCCGGTCGATATTGCCGGGCTGGCGCTGAACCGGCAGCGCTATGCGATGTTCACCAACGATGCGGGCGGCATTCTGGATGACCTGATGGTGGCGAACCGGGGCGATCATCTGTTTGTGGTCGTCAATGCCGCCTGTGCCGAGGCCGATATTGCCCATCTGAAGGCCCATGTGGCGGGTGTGCAGGTGGTCGAGGGGCGCGGCCTTCTGGCGCTGCAAGGCCCCGCGGCCGAGGCGGTGCTGGAGCGGCTCTTGCCGGGTGTGGCTTTGATGCGCTTCATGGATACCGCCACCTTCCTGTGGCAGGGTGCCGATCTCTGGGTCTCGCGTTCGGGTTATACCGGCGAGGACGGCTATGAGATTTCCGTGCCCGATGGCGTGATCGAGGCTTTTGCCGTGGCGCTGATCGATCAGCCCGAGGTGGAGCCGATTGGCCTTGGCGCGCGCGACAGCCTGCGGCTCGAGGCCGGGCTTTGCCTTTACGGCCACGATATCGACACCACCACCACGCCGGTGGAGGCGGGGCTTTCCTGGGCCATTCAAAAGGCCCGCCGGGCCGGGGGGGCGCGCGAAGGCGGCTTTCCGGGCGCGGCGCGGATTTTGCGCGAACTGGCCGAAGGGCCGGGGCGGCAGCGCCTGGGCCTGCGCCCCGAGGGCCGGGCGCCGATGCGCGAAGGCGTTGAAATTTATGAGCATTCCGAGGGTGGTGCGCCGATTGGCACCGTCACCTCGGGCGGCTTTGGTCCCTCGATCGAGGCGCCGATGGCGATGGCCTATCTGCCCGCCCATCTGCGCATCGGCGATACCGTCTATGGCGATCTGCGCGGCAAGCGCCTGCCCGCCCGCATCGTTGCCATGCCCTTCCAACCCACAACCTACAAACGCTGAGGAGCCGTCCCATGACACTCAAATACACCGAAGATCACGAATGGCTGCGCCTTGAGGGCGATCTGGTCGTGGTGGGGATCACCGAACATGCCTCGGAGCAACTGGGCGATGTGGTCTTTGTGGAATTGCCCGAAGTGGGCACGCAGGTAAGCACCGGCGATGAGGTCTGCGTGATCGAATCGGTCAAGGCCGCCTCCGACATTCTGGCGCCGCTCGGCGGCGCGATTGTCGCGGTGAACGAGGCGCTGCCCGACAGCCCCGGCATGGTGAATGACGACGCCCTGGGGGCGTGGTTCTTCAAGATGAAGATCGCCGATCTTTCGGCGCTCGACGGTTTCATGGACGAGGCCGCCTATCAGGCGCTGATCGGGTAACATCATGACCTTCACCCCCACCACCTACGACACCTATGATTTCGCCAACCGCCGCCACATCGGGCCCAGCCCCGACGAGATGGACGAGATGCTCAAGGCGGTGGGGGCGCCCTCGCTTGCGGCGTTGATCGATGAAACCGTGCCCAAAAGCATCCGCCAGGAAAAGCCGCTCTCCTGGGGGCCGATGACCGAACATGCGCTGATTGCCAAGCTGCGGGCGGTGGCGGCGAAGAACACGGTGATGACCTCGCTGATCGGGCAGGGCTATTACGGCACCGTCACGCCGCCCGCCATTCAGCGCAACATTCTGGAAAACCCCGCCTGGTATACCGCCTACACGCCCTATCAGCCGGAAATTGCGCAGGGCCGGCTCGAGGCGCTGTTGAACTATCAGACCATGGTGGCCGACCTCACCGGCCTGCCGGTGGCCAATGCCAGCCTGCTGGATGAAGCCACCGCGGCGGCCGAGGCCATGACCATGGCCGAACGCGCCGCCAAGTCGAAGGCACGGGCGTTTTTTGTCGATCACCACCTGCACCCGCAGACGATTGACGTGATCCAGACCCGCGCCCGGCCACTTGGCATCGAGGTGATTGTGGGCAAGCTTGATGAGCTGGTGCCCGAGGCGGTCTTTGGCGCGATCTTCCAATATCCCGGCACCTACGGGCATCTGCACGATTTCACCGAGGTGATCGAAAAACTCCATGTCGCCAAGGCCTTGGCGGTGATGGCGACAGATCTTCTGGCGCTGTGCCTGCTGAAGGAACCGGGCGCGATGGGCGCCGATATTGCCGTGGGCTCGGCGCAGCGCTTTGGTGTGCCGATGGGCTACGGCGGCCCCCACGCCGCCTTCATGGCCTGCCGTGACGACCTCAAGCGTTCGATGCCGGGGCGGATTGTGGGCGTGTCGGTCGATAGCCACGGCAACAAGGCCTACCGGCTCAGCCTGCAAACCCGCGAGCAGCACATCCGCCGCGAAAAGGCCACCTCTAACGTCTGCACGGCACAGGCGCTTTTGGCGGTGATGGCCAGTTTCTACGCCGTTTTCCACGGCCCCACCGGGCTGCGGATGATTGCCGAAAAGGTGCATCTGAACGCGGTCAGGGTGCGCGATGCGCTGCTGGCGGCGGGTGCCGACGTGGCGCCACAGGCGTTTTTCGACACCATCACCGTGCGCGTGGGCGTGGGCCAGGCGGGGATCATGGCGGCGGCGCGCCACCGCGGGCTCAACCTGCGCAAGGTGGGCGAGGGGCGCGTGGGCATTTCGGTGGATGAACTCACCGATGACGACGTGATCGTCCGGCTGCTGGATGCCTTTGGCATTTCAACCCCCGCCCCCGCGCCGCAAGGCCTTGGTTTCCCGGAAGATTTGCTGCGGCAGACGCCTTACCTGACGCATCCGGTCTTTCACATGAACCGCGCGGAAAGCGAGATGATGCGCTACATGCGCCGCCTCTCGGACCGTGACCTGGCGCTGGACCGTGCGATGATCCCGCTTGGCTCCTGCACGATGAAGCTCAATGCGGCGGCTGAAATGTTGCCGCTGACCTGGCACCGGTTTGCGGCGCTGCACCCGTTCGCGCCCAGGGATCAGGCGGCGGGTTATGCCGAAATGGTCGAGGATCTGACGGCAAAGCTGTGCGAAATCACCGGCTATGATGCGTTTTCGATGCAGCCCAACTCTGGCGCGCAGGGCGAATATGCCGGGCTGATGACGATCTCGGCCTATCACCGGGCGCGTGGCGAGGGGCATCGCGATGTCTGCCTGATTCCGGTCTCGGCGCATGGCACCAACCCGGCTTCGGCGGCGATGGCGGGGATGAAAGTGGTGGTGGTGAAATCCGCCCCCAATGGCGATGTGGACCTGGAGGATTTCGAGGCCAAGGCGCGCGAGGCGGGGGGCAACCTGGCCGCCTGCATGGTCACCTATCCCTCGACCCATGGCGTGTTTGAAGAAACCGTGAAGCGCATCTGCGAGATCACGCATGACCACGGCGGGCAGGTTTACCTTGACGGCGCCAACATGAACGCGCTTGTCGGCCTGGTGAAACCGGGCGAGGTGGGCTCGGATGTGAGCCACCTCAACCTGCATAAAACCTTCGCCATTCCGCATGGCGGCGGCGGGCCGGGCATGGGGCCGATTGGCGTCAAGGCGCATCTGGCACCCTATCTGCCCGGTCATGTCGAAACCGGCTCCCATGCCGAGGGTGCGGTCAGCGCCGCCCCCTTCGGCTCGGCCTCGATCCTGCTGATTTCCTGGGCCTATGTGCTGATGATGGGCGGCGCGGGGCTGGCGCAGGCCACCCGCGTGGCAATCCTCAATGCCAATTACATCGCGGCGCGGCTCAAGGCGGCCTATCCGATCCTCTTCATGGGCAACCGTGGCCGGGTGGCGCATGAATGCATCCTCGATACCCGCGCGTTCGCCGAGGTGGGGGTAAGTGTGGATGACATCGCCAAGCGTCTGATCGACAACGGGTTCCATGCCCCCACCATGAGCTGGCCGGTGGCCGGAACGCTGATGGTGGAGCCCACCGAGTCGGAAACCAAGGCCGAACTCGACCGTTTCATCACCGCCATGCTCGCGATCCGCGAAGAGGTGCGCGACGTGGCCGAGGGGCGGATGGCCGCCGATCAAAGCCCGCTGCACTTTGCCCCGCACACGGTCGAAGACCTGGTGGCCGACTGGACCCGCGCCTATACGCGCGAGCAGGGCTGCTTCCCCCCCGGTGCCTTCCGGGTGGACAAATATTGGCCCCCCGTCGGGCGGGTCGATAACGTCTATGGCGACCGCAACCTGATCTGCACCTGCCCGCCGGTGTCGGACTGGGCGGCCGAGTGACAGGGTGGGGGGCTGTCTGCCCCCCACACCCCCCGAGGATATTTGTGCCAGTTCGAAAACAGACCTGCGTTTCGAGCTGGTCGAAATATCCCGGGGGTGAGGCCGAAGGCCGAGGGGGCAGCGCCCCCTTTGCGGCTAGGGTTTGCGCCGGGGCAGGTCGTCTTCGCTGAAGCGGATGCCCTGCGGCGCGAGCCAGGCATTGAACCGGGCGATTTTCTCGTTCATCGCACAGGTGCCGGTCTGCCGGGCCATTTCGGTGGCATAGGCGGCTTGCAGTTCGGCCTGCCGCTCGGGCGAAAGGTCGCGCCATGGGGTCATCGTCGTCTCCTTGCAATGGCGGCGGGTCCGCCCAATATATTCTGCAACACGAATGTAACGGAGGCCAGCATGGCTGAGGGTTTGAGGCTGACCTGTCTGAGCTGCGGGCAGGCGAACAAGGTTCCCGCCGACAAGCTGGGGGCGGCGCCGAAATGCGGCATCTGCGGCGCGGGTCTGATGACGGGCAAGGTGGCCGAGGTGGATTTTCAGATCCTCGCCAAGGCCGAGCGCGACGATGTGGCGCTGCTGGTCGATTTCTGGGCGCCCTGGTGCGCCCCCTGCCGGCAGAT
>CAZPWV010000046.1:0-11160 GCA_964590825.1 uncultured Rhodobacter sp.
AAGTCCCTGGTCTCGGGCATGACGGTCGTGGGCAACGACTTCCGCGACGGCATCCTCTTCGTCCCCGAGGTGCTGCTGGCCGCCAATGCGATGAAGGGCGGGATGGCGATCCTCAAGCCGCTGCTGGTGGAAACCGGCGCGCCGCGCATGGGCAAGATGGTGATCGCCACCGTCAAGGGCGACATCCACGACATCGGCAAGAACCTTGTGGCGATGATGATGGAGGGGGCGGGCTTTGAGGTGATCGACCTGGGCATCAACAACCCGGTGGAAAACTACCTGGATACCGCCGAGCGCGAAGGCGCCGATATCATCGGCATGTCGGCACTGCTGACCACCACCATGCCCTATATGAAGGTGGTGATCGACGCGCTGAAGGAAAAAGGCATCCGCGAGAATTACCTGGTGCTGGTCGGCGGGGCGCCGCTGAACGAGGAATTCGGCCGCGCAATCGGCGCCGATGCCTATTGCCGCGATGCCGCCGTGACGGTGGAAACCGCCAAGGCGATGATGGCGCGCAAGCACAACCAGTTGGGCGCCTGAGGCGGGCCAACCGGGCGCCTGAGGCGCCGCCGGCTGCGAAATCTGATGCGATTGGCCCCGAGATGCCGTTTCGGGGCCTTTTCCTTTTTGGCTCCGCGCCCCATATTTGGCAAAGCCCCGGTTCGGGCGGGCCCCAGTTCGGCCCCCGGTGCGGGCGTGCCAGTTCCGGAGAGAGACGCCGATGCATCCGTTGACCCTGCCGCAGTTTCTGCTGATGATCCTGGCCATCGTGCTGGCCGCAGGCATGAGCCTTTGGGCCGCGGCCGCGGCGGGGCTGCCGCTGGGCGTGCTGGCGGCGCTTGCGCTGGGAGCGGCGGGGCTGTTGCGGCTTTTCGCCCGTGTCGAATGAGCCCGCCCGATCTGCCACAGAACAGCCCGCAGCCGGACGGGGCAAAGCCGCCCGCCGCAGGGCGCGGCCGGGTGTTGCTGATCGCCTGCGGGGCGCTGGCGCGTGAAATTCTGGCGCTGAAGGCCGCCAATGGCTGGGATCATCTTGATCTGACCTGCCTGCCCGCCGATCTGCACCTCTACCCCGAGCGCATCACCGCGGCGGTGGCCGAGGCGGTGGCCCGGCACCGCGCCGGGTATGACGCGATTTTCGTGGTTTATGCCGATTGCGGCACCGGCGGTCTGTTGGCGGTCAAATGCGCCGAACTGGGCGTGGAGATGGTGGCGGGGCCGCATTGCTATGCCTTTTTCGAAGGCAACGACCGGTTTGCCGCCCATGCCGACAGCGAGCTAACCGCCTTTTATCTGACCGATTTTCTGGTGCGCCAGTTCGATGCCTTCGTCTGGCGCCCGATGGGCTTTGACCGCCACCCCGAACTGATTGCGATGATGTTCGGAAATTACGAAAAGCTGGTCTATCTGGCGCAGACCGAAGACCCCGCGCTGAGCGCCAGGGCCGAGGCGGCGGCGGCACGGCTGGGCCTCGCCTATGAGCGGCGCTTTACCGGTTATGGCGATCTGGCGGCGGAACTGGCCCGGCTTTGACGCCCGGTCTGCCGCCCGGTCAGGCGCCGTCCGGCCCGGTCAAGCGGGCAACGGATCGTTTGCGCATTGCATCCCGTGCCGGCGCAGGCTGTGCGTGATCTGCACCTGCTGCGCCGCCGGTGGAATTGGCCGCGCCGGAATGGCCAGCCGCGCCAGCGCTGCGGGGTCATCGAACAGCCGGTCGATCTCGTCCAGCGCCTGCGGCGGCAGCGCCCGCAACGACTCGCCCGCCATCAGCAGGCTTTCCGCCGCCAACCCCTCCGCGAAAATCACCTGATGGCGATCCAGCAGCAGGTGAAAATAGTCGAATGCGGTCTGCGGTTGCAGCAGCTCCACCCCCGCAAGCCCCAAGAGCCGATGCGCCGGAACCAGCGCTTCGGGGCAGCCGCAAATGGCCGCAATCTCGGCGCCGGTCAGCAAGATGCGGTGCTGGCGTGACAGGCGCAGATCGGCTCTGGGCAGGCCCGGCCCAAACGCACCGGCGGCAATGCGCACCGGGTAATGGCGGCTGCTGCGGGCCAGATCGGCACGCGACACCGCAAAGCGCCCGATCCAGCGCAGCGGCTGCACCCCGTCATCCAGCGTCTGCACCCGGTCGCCCGGCACAAGCGTTTCCACCGCGCGCCAGCCCCGATCGGTCAGGATCCGGGTTCCCGCCGCAAAACAGGGCACCCCGGTGATGGTGATGGTCACCAGTTGCGTATCGTTGCCCCAGGTGTCGCTGAGCCGCACGGTGAAGGTGTCGGTCATGGTCTGCCCCGGCGCCAGGGCCTGCACCGCCGGATGGCTGGCGTCGAGCGTATAGCTCCACAGCCCCGTTGATGTGTTGATGCTGGCCGTGCCATAGCTGGCCGCGGTCGAAATCGCCCAGGTGTCGGTGGCCGTATTGCCGCTGATGTCGTTCAGATCGCCCGTGACCGGCCCCGCCGGAACCGAAGCGACAGCGCCCGAAACGGCGCCTCCGATGTTCGGCGGCGTTCCCATCAGCCCGCGCCCTCCAGCAGCCGGCGAAACTGCCCCAGCCCGTAAGAGCGCAGCGTCACCGGCGCATCGGGTTCGGGCCGGCTCCATTCGATGATCCGGGCATTGCTGCCATCGCGGTTGTGCCACAGCGTGCGCAGCCGCATCAGCGCCGGGTTGTGCGAGAGCATCGGCACGATCTGCTCGACATGGCCGAAGGGGGCAAAGAAATCCATCAGCCAGACTGAACTGCCGCTGTTCCAGTCTTCGGGGCGCAGCGCCATGCGCTCCACCGCCAGCCGGCGCTCGGCATCGGGGCTCAGCCCCGCCCAGGTCAGCGCCGCACGCGCAAAACCCTTTGCGCCCAGCAGTTTGTATTGGCCCAGCCGCAGCGGCGGCTCGAGGTTTCCGGCAACATAGTCAAGCCGCTTGTCGCGCTGAAACCGGGTCAGCGAGGCCAGATAGACCAGCGCGCCAAAATCGGCCAGGGCAGATTGCGGCAGGTCGAACCAGTCATCCGGGAATGGCGTGTCACAGCCCGCCCCCTCGGGGCCGGCGGCGCGCAGCTCTGCGAAATGGCGCATGGTGGTGCGCACATAGTCCGCGCGCCCGCCAAGAGCGACCTGAACCGTCATCCGAAATTCCTGCTCGATGCCAGCCGTTGCGGCGGGCGCTTGGTCTTGAGTGACCTTAAGGAAAGATTAACACGATTTTTTCAAATGCAACAGACCTTATGCCGGCGGGCCCGAATCATCGGGCAAGCGCGGCAGAAACCTGCCTTTGGCGGCGCCTCAGGCCTCCAGTTCGGCATCCCAATAGAGAAAATCCATCCAGCTTTCGTGCAGATGTCCGGGCGGAAAACGCCGCCCGACCTGCTGCATGTCGTCGGGGCTGGGCGCACGCGGCGGACGGGCCAGCCGCAACCCCGACGCCTTGAGCGACTTGTTGGCCTTTTTCAGGTTGCACGGGCTGCACGCCGCCACCACGTTTTCCCAACTGGTGACCCCGCCTTTCGAGCGCGGCACCACATGGTCGAAGGTCAGATCCCCCCTGGCGCCGCAATACTGACAGCAAAACCCGTCGCGCAGAAAAAGATTGAAGCGCGTGAAGGCCACGCGCTTTTGGGGACGAACGAATTCTTTCAGCACCACGACCGATGGGATACGTATGCTCTCGCGCTGGCTGCGCACCACATCGGCATATTCGGCCAGAATGGTGACCCGGTTCAGGCAGACCGCCTTGATCGCCTCCTGCCAGGGCCAGAGCGACAGCGGAAAGTAGCTCAGCGGGCGGAAATCGGCGTTGAGCACCAGCGCCGGGCGGTGGCGCAACGCCGCCGGTTCGCGCACGAAATGCGTTCGGAAATCGCTCCTGTCGCCGTGGTCCAGCATGGTGCAGCCATCCTTGCCCTTGCAGGCCGGAAGCGCGGGGAAACGCCCCAGCCGTCATCTATACTATATATGGCGTTCGCCGTCGGGCAAGGCCCGCAATCTGCGATGCCTCCCCCCGTCGAAAGATTTGCCACGGCTTTGCAACGCGGCTGTGACGCGATGCTCAGCTTTTGGGCAGATGCTGGCGCAGAAAGGCCAGCGCCGCCGAAAGCCCGTCGGGGGCAATGCCATGGCCAGTGCCGCGCATCACATGCGCATAGGTCTCAAACCCCGCCGCCGCCAGCGCATCGGCGGCCCGGCCCAGATCGGCAAAGGGCACGACCGGGTCGGCATCGCCATGCAGCAGCAGCACCGGCGGCTTGCAAAGCGCCTCGCGGCCGAGCGCTTCGGGGCGCAAAAGCCGGCCCGAAAAACCCACCACCCCGGCCAGCGGAAGGGCCCGGCGCGGCGCCACTTCGAGCGCCATCATCGTGCCCTGCGAAAACCCCAGCAGCGCCAGGCTTTCAGGCGCAAGCGATTGATCTTTCAGCAGATCATCAAGGAAGGCGTGCAAATCCTGTGCCGCCCGCGCCAACCCCGCCGCCGCCTCCGCCTCGGAGGAGCCATCCAGCCAGGGGATCGCAAACCACTGCCGCCCGAACGGGTTTCCGGCGCAGGGTTCGGGGGCATCGGGGGCGACAAAAAGCGTATCGGGCAGATGCGGAGCGAGCGGCTCGGCCAGCCCCAGCAGGTCGGCCCCGTCGGCGCCATACCCATGCACGAACACCACCACCGAGCGGACCCGGCCCGATTTCGGCGCCACCTGCCCCTGTTTCAAGACCCGTGTCACGGCGCCACCCCCTCGCGTTGCTTGCACGCGGCGTAATAGGCCCAAAGCCCACGCGCCGCAACCGAGCGCCAGGGCGACCACGGCGCCGAAAGCACGATGAATTCCTTGCGCCGGGGCCGCTCGGGCAGGCCAAAAAGCAGCCTTGCGCCCTCGGCCAGCGCCAGATCATCGACGGCAAAGACATCGGCCCGGCCCAGAGCAAAGATCAGATACATCTCGACCGTCCAGCGGCCAATGCCCGGCAGCGGCAATAGCTGCGCCATGATCGCCTCGTCAGAGAGGCCGCGCAGCCCGTCAAAATCGATGCCAGAGCGCGCAAGGGCCTGACAATATTTCACCTTTTGCCGTGAAAGGCCGCAGGCCCGCAAAGCCTCTTCGGTGGCCCCGGCCAGCGCCTCGGGCGCGCCCAGCCCGGCGGCAAGCAGCTTGGCCCGAATCGAGCGCGCGGCCGCCACCGACACCTGCTGCCCCAAAATCGCATCGCGCAGCGCCTCGAACCCATCGTCGCGGCGGCGCAGCGGCCAAGGGCCGGTCAGGCTCAGCGCCTGCCCGAAACGCCGGTCCTGCGCGGCCAGCCAGGCCGCACCCTCGGCCACGTCGTCTTCGGTTTCGATCAGCTTTCCGTGCATCCCCGCACCTTGGCGCAGATGCGCGCCGCTTGCCAGCCCCTTTGCGCCGCGCTAGGGCTGGGCCATGCAAGAGACCACCGCCGCCCCCGCCCCCGCAACCGGACCCGCAACCGAAGCCACCCCCCCGACCGGGGCCTGGCGCAATATTGTGGTGCTGGTGCTGGCGCAGGCCTTTCTGGGCGCGCAGATGGCGATGATTTTCACCGTCGGCGGGCTGGCCGGGCAGATGCTGGCCCCGGACCGGTGCTGGGCAACGCTGCCGCTGGCGCTGATTGCGCTGACATCGTTTCTGTCGGCACAGCCGCTGTCGGGGTTCATGAGCCGCTACGGGCGGCGGGCCGGGTTTGTCCTTGGCAATCTTGCGGGCGGGCTGGGGGCGGCGGTGTCGCTGGTCGGCCTTCAGCAGGGCTCGTTTGCGCTGTTTTCGGCGGGCTCCGCGCTGGCGGGGATCTATCTTTGTTCGCAGGGGTTCTACCGTTTCGCCGTCACCGATGCCGCGCCCGAGGCGCTGCGCGACAAGGCGATTTCCTACACTCTGGCGGGCGGGCTTGCGGCCACGGTGATCGGGCTGCAACTGGTGCGGATCACCGCCGAGGCCACCGCCGTTCCCTTTGTCCTCACCTATGTGGCGATCATCGGGCTGAACCTGTGCGGCCCGGTGCTGTTTGCCTTCCTGCGGATACCGCCTCCGCCTGCGGCGGCCACGCGCGGCGGCTACGGCGGGCGCACACGGCTGCAACTGCTGCGCGATCCGGTCATTGCGGTGGCGATCATCTGCGGCATGGTCTCGTATTCGCTGATGAATCTGGTGATGACCGCCACCCCGCTGGCGGTGATGGGCTGCGGCATGGAGCTGAGCGATTCCAACAACATCATCTCGGCGCACCTGCTGGCGATGTATCTGCCCAGCTTTCTGACCGGCCATCTGATCGCCCGTTTCGGGCGCGAGACGATCGTTGGCGCGGGGCTGGTGATTCTGGCCGTCTCGGGGGCGGTGGCGCTGAGCGGGGTGGATCTGGCGCAGTTCTACATTGCCCTTGTGCTGATTGGCCTGGGCTGGAATTTCGGCTTCATCGGCGCCACGGCCATGCTCGTTTCGGCCCCGACCGCCGAAGAGCGCGGCCGGGTGCAGGGGCTGAACGATACCATCGTCTTTGGCGGGGTGTTTCTGGCCTCGCTGGGGTCGGGCGGGCTGATGAATTGCGCGGATGCGGGCAATACCGAGGCCGGCTGGCAGGCGGTCAACCTGGCCATGCTGCCCTTCCTGACCCTGGCCGGGGCGGCGCTGATCTGGCTGGTGATGCGCCCCAGGGACACCCGCTGACCCGGCCACCGGCCGGGACCGGCATTGCCCCGCCCGCGCCCGAACCGGGCCGGTTTCGAGCTGGCCGAAATATCCTCGGGGGGTGAATGGCCCTTGGGCCAGAGGGGGGCAGACAGCCCCCTTCGCCTGCCCCGGCAACCGCAGCACGAATGGGGCACGGCGCGAATGGGGCGGGGTTCAGGCCCCGTGCAGGGCGCGGATGCGCGCGGCCAGCGCCAGCGTCGAGCCGTCCTTGCCGGCGCCCCCGGACCGGCCCTCCAGCACCGGGGCCAGCGCCAGCGCCAGTTCCTTGCCCAGTTCCACCCCCCATTGGTCAAAGCTGTTGATGCCGAGGATCACCCCTTCGACAAAGACCCGGTGCTCATAAAGCGCGATGATTCCGCCAAGCGTGAACGGGGTCAGCACCTCGACAAGCAGCGTGCTGGAGGGGCGGTTTCCGGGAAACACCCGGTGCCGGGCCTGACGTTCAAGCTCGTCGCCGGTGAGGCCTTTTTTCGTCATGATTTCCGTGGCTTCCTCAAGCGAGCGGCCACGCAAAAGCGCCTCGGACTGGGCCAGGCAATTGGCCACCAGCAGCCGGTGCTGATGCGCCAGCGCGGGCTCGCGGCCCCGCGCCGCCAGGATGAACTCGCAGGGCACGACCCGGGTGCCCTGATGGATGAGCTGGTAAAAGGCGTGCTGGCCGTTGGTGCCCGGCTCGCCCCAGACCACCGGGCCGGAATGCCAGGGCAGATCGGTGCCATCCATCGCCACGCGCTTGCCGTTGCTTTCCATTTCAAGCTGTTGCAGATAGGCCGGCAGCCGGGCCAGGCGCTGTTCATAGGGCAGCACGGCGCGGGTGGCATGGCCCAGCACCTGATTGTGCCAGACCCCCACCAGCGCCAGCAGCACCGGCAGGTTTTCGGCCAGCGGCGCGGTGCGGAAATGGCGGTCCATCGCGGCGGCACCGCCGTGGAACTCGGCAAAATAGCCCGGCCCGATGGCAATCATCAGGCTCAGCCCGATCGGCGACCAGACCGAATAGCGCCCCCCCACCCAATCTTCAAAGCCAAAGACCCGGCTGGCGTCGATGCCAAAGGCGGCGGTCTTTTCGGTGGCGGTCGAAATCGCGGCAAATTGCGCCGCCGGGTTGGCAACGCGCCCCGCCATCCAGTCGCGCGCGGTCTGGGCATTGGTCATCGTCTCGATCGTGGTAAAGGTCTTCGAGGCAACGATCACCAGCGTGGTTTCGGGGTCAAGCCCGGCCAGCGTGTCGTGGATATGGGCGCCATCGACGTTGGAGACGAAATGCAGCCGCGGCCCGTCGGCGAAAGAGGCACAGGCGAGCGTGGCCATGGCGGGCCCAAGGTCCGAGCCGCCGATGCCGATATTGACCACATCGGTGATCGCCCCGCCCTGCCCCGCAAAGCGCCCCTCGCGCAGATCTTCGGCAAAGGCCTGCATCCGCCCCAGCGTTTCGCGCAGAGCCGGCATGACGTCTTCGCCATCCACCCAAACCTCGGCGCCGGGGTTGCGCCAGGCGCTGTGCAGCACCGCCCGGCCCTCGGTTTCGTTGATCTTTTCGCCCGCAAACATGGCCTCGCGCCGCGCCGCCACGCCGGTTTTTTCGGCCAGATCCAGCAGCAGCCGCAGCCCCTCGGCATCGATATTGGTCTTCGAGAAATCGAAGAACCAATCGCCGAATTCGGCCGAAAACGCCCCGGCACGGCCCGGATGGGCCTCGAACAGCGACAGGATATGCCGGTCCTTGACGGTATCGGCATGGGCGATCAGCTCTGCAAAACGGTTCATCACGGGGCCCAGTGAATGGTGGCATGGGGCAGCGCGACACGCACCGGCGCCTCTGCCTCGGGCAGGGTCGCGGCACGCTCCAGCGCCTGGCGCTTTTGTGCACCGGTTATCAGCAGATGGCAATGCATGGCCGCGCGCAGGACCGGCGCGGTGAGGGTGATGCGCGGCTCGCCCGCCGCCTCGGCACGCAGCGCCATCACCGGCGGCGCATCGGCAGAAAGCGCCTCGGCCAGACGGTCAGCGCCGGGAAAGAGGCTGGCGGTGTGCATGTCTTCGCCCATGCCCAGCAGGCACACGGTCAGCGGCAGGACCCCCTGCACCGCCGCCGAAATCTCGGCCAGACGGTCCTCGGGGCGCGGCGCGGGCAGGTAAAGCGGCACATGACCCGCCGCAGCCGCACGGCCGCGCAACAGCCGCGCCCGGATCAGCGCGGTGTTCGAGCGCGGGCTGTCCTCGGGCACCCAGCGTTCGTCATTGAGCAGCACCGAGACCCGTGCCCAATCCAGATCGAGCCCCGCGAGAATGTCAAACACCGGCCCCGGCGTGGTGCCGCCCGGCACGCAGAGCGTGGCGCGCCCCTCCACCTCGAGCGCGCGGCGCAGCTGGCTGGCGATGGTATCGGCCAGCGCCAGCATCATCATTTCGCGGTCGGGGTAGGTTTGCAGGTTCATTCGCGGATCTCCCGCCAGCGCCGGCCATCGCGGTGCATCAGCATCAGCGCGTCTTCCGGCCCCGAGGACCCGGCGTCATAGCCCCTTGGCCGGTCGCCGCGGGCCTCCCAGGCGGCGATGACCGGATCGGTCCAGGCCCAGGCGGCCTCGACCTCGTCGCCGCGCATGAACAGCGTCTGGTTGCCACGGATCACATCCATGATGAGCCGCTCGTAGGCATCGGGAATATCGGCCCCCTCCTCGCCCAGCGCCTCGGCAAAGGACATGTCAAGCGGCACCTGCACCAGACGCATCCCCCCCGGACCGGGTTCTTTAATCATCACCTTGAGATTCATGCCCTCATTCGGTTGCAGCCGGATGACAAGCACATTCTCGCGCCAGCTTGCCTCGTCTTCGTCAAAGATCGAATGCGGCGGCGCCTTGAAGGTGATGGCAATTTCCGAGGCCCGCGCCCGCAGCCGCTTGCCGGTGCGCAGATAGAACGGCGTGCCCTGCCAGCGCCAGTTGGCGACCTGACATTTCAGCGCAATATAGCTTTCGGTGCGGCTATCGGGGTTTTCGCTGTCCTCAAGATAGCCGGGCTGGGCCGGAACCGCTTTGGCCGCCTTGCGCCCAAGGTATTGGCCGCGCACGATGTCACCCGCAGGAATGGGCTGCAACGCGCGGATAACCTTGACTTTTTCGTCACGCACGGCATCGGGGTCAAAGTGGTAGGGCGGCTCCATGGCAATCAGACACAAAAGCTGCATCAGGTGGTTTTGCACCATGTCACGCATCGCACCCGATTTGTCGTAATAGGCGCCGCGCCCACCCACCCCCACGGTTTCGGCCACGGTGATCTGAACGTGATCGACATATTGCGCATTCCAGAGCGGCTCGAACAGGATATTGGCAAAGCGCACCGCCATCAGGTTCTGCACGGTTTCCTTGCCCAGATAATGATCGATCCGGTAGATCTGGCTTTCGTCGAAATGCGCGGCCAGCGTGGCGTTGAGCGCGCGGGCCGAGGCCAGATCGCGGCCAAAGGGCTTTTCCACCACGATCCGCGCATTCGGCCCGGCAATGCCATGCGCGTGCAGCCGCTCGGCCAGCGGGCCGAACAGCGCTGGCGCTACCGAAAAGTAAAAGGCGTTGATCCGGCCCGGATCGACCTTTGCCTTCAGCTCGGCCCAGCCGCCCTCGCCCGAGGCATCCAGCGCAACATAGTCGAGCCGCGCCAGAAACGCCTCGATCTGCGCCGCATCCTGCTTTGCCGGATCGACAAATTCGGCAATCGCCCTGCGCACCTGCGCCCGAAACCCGGCCACATCCATGGCGCTGCGCGCCGCACCGATCAGCCGCGCCGGTTCCGGGATCTGCCCGGCAAGATAGCGCCGGTAAAGGCCGGGCAGGATCTTGCGCTGCGCAAGATCGCCTGTGGCCCCAAAGATCACGAGGTCGAAAAGCTCCACCGGAATGACACGCGAAACCATGATCTCTCCCAAGGCTGGCGCCCTGCGGGGCCGGTCCCGCGGCGGGGCGCGCACATGTTAGCGCTAACTTGGCGCAGTTCTAACGCGTGCAGTGGCGCAAGTCTAGCCCGAGCCGCGCCGATCTCAAAGCGCTTTGGACGGGCAAGGCGGCGGCGCACCGGCAAAATCGGCCTCGGGCGCCGGCAGCGCCAGATCCGGCCCGGCGGCAAAGCCCAGAAATCCGGCCAGCCGGCCCGGATCGGCGGGCAATTCCTCGGCCAGGCCCTGCGCGAAAGCCTCGAAATCGGGCCGGGTCTCGGGCGGCACCGAAATCAGCACCCGCAGCCCCGCCGCCAGCCCCTGCCCGATCAATTCGCGGCAGCCGCGCCCCGCCGCCTCCTGCTTGCCGAACTTGTTCAGGATCAGCACCGCCCCCGCCGGCGCGGCGGCAATCGCCAGCGCGGTCTGCGCCACCGCCCCCTCGAGCGCCCCGGCATCGAGCGTGCAGGCCTCTGCCCCCGGCCCGAGCGGCTGCGAAATCGGGATCACCCGCGCCTCGGGCAGCAGCCGCAAATGCA
>CAZPWV010000047.1:0-3801 GCA_964590825.1 uncultured Rhodobacter sp.
CATCCTGGCAGGCCTTGGACCAATGGACCGGAACGTGTGTCCTGATCGGAGAAGGTTACAACAGGCCGCTGCCATATGATAGGCCTGCCGAATTTGGGCCATGGTGGGGCAGGCCGGAGATCAAAACCACTGAATGTCGCCGACATCACACAGAGTGGGGGCGGTTTTCGCGTTTTCGGGATCGAGATTGACGATCAACTCATGAAGACGCAGGCGTGACAGAATTGGAACCGCATGCAATTTGATTTCTTGTGGCATTTCCGTAGAAACCGCCGCCATCAGGCGTCCGAGATCCTCGAGAGCCTGGGTGATCCGGTCGATGCCTTGCAGACCTCGGATCGCCTCGGCATCGGTGTGATCTGCAAAATGGCACAGGGAAATCGCCCGCTGCACATCGGAAGACAGGCGTGCCAAAGTGTCGAGCTCGTCGCCGATCCGCGCTGCCAGAGCGTCGAGCGGCAAATCCCGACGTTCGACCGGAAGGGATTTGGCCGGGGCGTTTTCGATCATAGCCGACCCACCACCGCTTCGATGCAGGCACGAAGTTCCTGAGGCGTGAACGGTTTCTTCAGGAAGTTGTTCATTCCCAGACGTCGGCCGGTGTCGATGATCTCGCGATCGGCACGACCGGTGATGAGAATGAAACCAAGCCCTTTGGTTTTCGGGTTGGTGCGCAAGGCCTGCAGTAGTTGCAGGCCGTCCATGCCGGGCATGTTATAATCGGAGATGACCAGATGCACGGGGGTCTTGTCGAGGATTTGCAAGGCGCCGGGGCCATCGGTCGCATAGCCAACCTGCCGGATCCCCATTGCATCGAGGGCTTGCGTGATCAGGCCACGACTGGTGGACATGTCGTCCACGACCATAATTCTCAGCTGGTCTCTCAGTGCCATCTTGACTCTCCGATGGGGCCCGTCGCGGGTGCAAGGCGGTAGGTGGTGATACCGGCCGTCGCCAATTGACACGGCGGATCGAGCGGAACGCGTTCGGAATGGCCGACGAAAAGCCAACCTCCGGGTGCGAGAGTGTTTTCAAACCTGCGCCAGAGCCGCAATTGCGCCTCTGGGTCGAAATAGATCACAACGTTGCGGCAAAAGATGATGTCGAAGGGGCCTTTCATCGGCCATCCATCGTGAAGATTGAGTTCCCGGAAGGTGATCAATGCGCGTAACGGATCGACAATCCTGGCACCCTGGTCGGTATCGATCAGGAACCGACGAAAAGGCGCGGGGATGGAGGCGATTGCAGCTTGATCGTATTGAGCGGCGCGTCCCCGCGCGATCATCTGTGGGTCGATGTCGGTGGCAAGAATGCGGATGTCGAGCTTGTCGATATCGTTCGCCATATCGGCGAGCACCATGGCGATGGAAAACGCTTCTTGCCCGTTCGAGCTGCCCGCCGACCAGATCCGCACGCGCCGCCCGGCGCGCGCCTGGGCAATGAGCGGCGGAAGTGCCGTGGCGCGCAGGGTTTCGAAATGATGGTTCTCGCGGAAGAACTGGGTGACATTCGTGGTCAGGGCGGAAATCATTTCACGCCGTTCGGCGTTGCCCGCGTCGGAGGTAATCAGGGCGATATAGCTTTGATAGTCCTTCAGGCCGAGGGCGCGCAGCCGTTTGCCAAGGCGCGATTGCACCATGGAGCCCTTGCCCGGCGCAATGACGATACCGGCGTGGTCATAAAGAACGCGCGCGATTTCGCCAAGCTCCGCAGCGTCGGGGGCGGCCGGGCCGATCGGATGAAGGGGGGGCGTGGTCATGCGGCCTCGGCATTTTCATCGGGAAGGACGGCTGTCAGATCGAGCACGCGGATCATCCGGCCTTCGACAATGGTCAGGGCTTCGATGAAGCTATGGGCGGAATCCGCTGCCAGTTCCGGTGGTTGCTGCAGTTCCGAACGCGGCAAGGCGAGAATGTCGGAGACCGCATTGACGAGCAGACCGGCGGTTTGAGAGCCGACCTGAACCACGATGATGACATTGCGTGCGTCACCGACGACGGGCTCCATGCCTAGGCGCACCGAAAGATCGACGACGGGCAGAACCGTGCCCCGCAGGTTGATGACGCCGCGGACATGCGCCGGGGCATGGGGCAGGGGCGTGGCCCTGGTCCAGCCGCGGATCTCGCGCACGGACATGATATCGACGCTGTACTCTTCATCGGCGAGACGAAACGACAGGAGTTCGAGTTCCTTGGTGGTTTGGGAAGCGGTTTCCGTGGTCATGCTGGTCATCCTGCAAGTGCAAAATCATGGCCCCGGGTGCGGCCGGAGGCGTTCTGGACGAGGTCTGCGGGGTCGAGAATCAAGGCGATCTGGCCATCGCCGAGGATGGTGGCGGCGGCAACGCCGGGGATATGGCCGTAGCTGCGTTGCAGCCCTTTGATTACCACCTGGCGTTGTTCGAGAATGGAATCGACCACAAGCGCCGACCGGTTGCCGTTTTCCTGCGCTGTCAGAAGGACGATCCCCCCCGAGTAGTTTTTGCGCGGGGCGCGATACCCAAGTTCGGCGCCGAGATCGTACAGGGGAACGAAGGCGCCGCGCACATGAATCACATTGGTATGCGGCCCGAGGGTGCGGATGTCTTCATCGGTAAGCGTCGCGGTTTCGAGGATCGAGGCCAGTGGCACGACGAGCGTTTCGCCTGCCACGTTTACCACCATGCCATCGAGGACGGCGAGCGTCAGTGGCAGGGAGATCGAGAACCGGGTGCCTTTGCCCGGCTCGGAATGGATGGAAATGCGGCCCCCAAGCGACTGGATCGCCGAGCGCACCACATCCATGCCCACGCCGCGACCTGACAGCGCCGAGACTTGATCGGCTGTTGAAAATCCCGGCAAGAACAAGAGGTTGTCGATGTCGCTGTCGCTGAGAGCTGCATCGGGTGCGATCAAACCTTTGGTAATGGCGATTTCCCGGACCTTGGGACGGTTGATCCCCGCGCCATCGTCGCTGACCTCGATCACCACCCGACCGGAGCGGTGCTGAGCGGAAAGCGTGATGACCCCCTCCGGGGTTTTGCCTGCAGCACGGCGTTTGTCGGGCGTTTCAAGCCCGTGATCGACGGCGTTCCGGATCATATGGGTGAGCGGGTCGGCAAGGCGTTCGATCACCGTCTTGTCCACCTCGGTCGCCTCGCCCTCGCTGCGCAGTCGCACCTCTTTGCCAACCGCACCCGAGGCTTCGCGCACGATCCGCGCCATGCGTTGAAAAAGGGGTTTGACCGGCTGGGCCCGGATCATCATCACGCTGTCCTGAATGTCGCGGGTCAGCATCATGAAGGCCTCGAGCCCGGTCATCACCGCGGAATTCGGTGGCAACCCGGCCTCGGCCACGCTTTGCGCAAGCATCGCCTGGTTGATGACCAATTCACCCACGAGGTTCACCAGCCGATCGATCCGGTCCAGATCGACCCGAACCGTCGCGGAGGGTTCGGCGGCTTGATCGCGCCCCGCCGATGCGGCCATTGCGCCAGCGGTGGATTCGGTCAGGGCAGGAGGATCGGCAACGCGCGAGGCTGGTTCGGGTGCGGGATCGATTTCGGCCTGGATCGGCATGGGGGCTTTCAGGGTCTGCGACGGCAGATCCGGCGCATTGGTCGCGACAACGGGGTGATCTGGCGCGGCATTGATCGGGGCTTCGACGGGTGCATCGATTGCTGCGTCGGTCGGGGCGGGCAGATCGAGTGCCAGCAGGCCGGAAAATGCAGCGGCGGTATCCTGGGCGGCAATGTCGATTTCGCAGACATCCTCGACAAAGTCGAAAACCTCACGCAGGTCGAAATCGGTGACATCACCGCTG
>CAZPWV010000047.1:3811-11117 GCA_964590825.1 uncultured Rhodobacter sp.
GGCACGACCACGAAAGATAGGCCTCTTCGGGGTTCAGCGCCTCGAGCGGCGGCACAATCCCGAGATCACAGTGCGTTTCCGCCTCGCCCAGGGCGGCGAGTGCGCGCAGAAGGTGCAGCGGCTCATTGCCCGAGGCGTAAAGCGCGGCGCTGGGGCGGAAATTCACCTGCCAGACCGGGAGGGCGGGGGTTTGCGCCTCCCCCTCGGCGGGGTCGAAGGCAAAGCTGAGGCCCATCGGCTGGAAATCCGGGATTTCCTCCTCGACGAGCGGGCCTTTCCCGCCGCCGATCAGGGCCTCGAGATCGGTCAGACAGGCGTCGGAGCCCGGAGGCACAGGGCCGCCATCGCGGGCGGCACGGACATGATCTTGCAACAGGTCGGCGGCATGAAAAAACTGCTTCATCGCCTCGG
Organism: uncultured Rhodobacter sp.; assembly: GCA_964590825.1. Classification (GTDB taxonomy): domain Bacteria; phylum Pseudomonadota; class Alphaproteobacteria; order Rhodobacterales; family Rhodobacteraceae; genus Rhodobacter. The sequence continues at coordinate 4,223 of CAZPWV010000047.1, forward strand.
AGGAGACGGCGAGCCGCCCCGAGCGCAGTTCGTCAAGCACGGTTTCATAGCGATGCGCAAAGCCCACCAGCGCGTCGAGCCCGAAAGCCCCGGCGCCGCCCTTGATCGAATGGACGGCACGGAACACGACATTGATCGTTTCATTGTCATGATTGCCCTCGTCCATGTCGGAGAGCGCATCTTGCAGGTTCTCGAGCAATTCCTCGCATTCGACGAAGAAACTTGCCCGGATTTCTGCCATCGGGTCCAATGCCATCGCGCCCTCCTCAGCCCGCGACCATCTGCAACGCCTTGACCAGTTTGGGCGGGTCAAAGGGTTTTACGATCCAGCCGGTCGCTCCCGCCGCGCGGGCGCGGGCTTTCAGTTCGGGTGCCGATTCGGTGGTGAGCACGAGGATCGGCGTGGCCCGGTGCTTGTCCTGGTTGCGCACGGCCTCGATGAAGCCGAAACCGTCGAGCCGGGGCATGTTGATGTCGGAAATGATCGCATCGGGGGCGATGCCCTCGAGCACCTCGAGCCCATGCACCCCGTCTTCGGCGAGGTGCAAGGTGATGCCCGCCTCGGTCAGGGCGAGTTTGAGCATGTCGCGGATGGTGCGGCTGTCATCGACCGCGAGGACTGTCAGGCTCATGCGGCCTCCTGGGACTGGATATCCGCCAAGGTGACGCCGAAAAGGCCAAGGGCCTCGTCGAACGCCTCGGAGCGCGGAGAAATGATGAAGCGATGCCCGCCCGCACGCCATGTGCGTGCGGCAGCGGCGAGAACTTGCAGGCCAAGCGCCCCCAGATGGGTGACGGCGGACGCATCCACCGCAAGATCGCCATCGGCATGGCCTTGCAGCGCCGTGGCCAGAGGCACCGCCTGCGAAAGATCGAGACGGGGGGCGAGGGTGATATTCTGCATCACGGCCCCGCAATCAGATGGGTTCGGAAAAGGTCCACACGTTCCCCTTTCATTCCTGTATGAAAGAGGATTAGCCGGTCCGGGTTAAGATAGGTTTGACGCGGACGGAATTTTTACCCCCCGACGGGGGGGCTGCGGCGCACCGAAGGCGGGGCGGTGCGCTGGCCCGGCCCCGGCCTTTCAGGCACGACCGCGGGGCCGATTGGCGGCGGGTCCCGGCACGGGCCCAGTCACGGGCTCCGGTTCAGGCGCGGGCGTGAAGATAGGCGGCACAGCCGGCAAGCGCGGCGTAATCGTCTTCGATGACGCGCACCGGAAAGGCGGCGAGGAAATCGGAAAACCGGCCCTTGGCACGCAGCGCCTCGGCAAAGCCGAATTCGGCAAGCAGCGGGGTGAAGGCCCGCGCCACGCCGCCGCACAGGTGGATGCCGCCGAAGGGCAGGTGGATCAGCGCCAGATCGCCCACCACTGCGCCCAGATGGCGCACGAAGATGCGGGCGGTTTCGCGCCCGAGCGCGGTGCGGGCGGCGATTTCGGCCATCACCTCGGCGGCGGTGCGGGTTTCGGGCGCCCCGGCCTGGGCGGCGGCAAAGGCGTGGACCCGCTCCAGCCCCCGCCCCGAGAGCACCTCTTCGACGGCGGCAAAGCCGTGCGCCGCCTCGATGAACCGCGTCAGGGCGATGTCTTCTGCGGTGGTGCAGGGCAGCGTGACATGGCCGCATTCCGAGGCCGCCACGATCCGCCCGCCCGGTGCCTCGTGGACGGGGGCGGCGTTGAAGCCGGTGCCCACGCCCACCACAAGCTGACTGGAGCCGGGCCGCGCCGGCGCCCCGGCAATCACCGTTTGCACCGCATCGGCGGCCAGATGGCCAAGCGCATGGCCCTGCGCCTGGAGATCGTTGAGGATGGCGACGGTTTCGGCACCGGTCACCGCGGCAATCGCCCCGGTCTCGATCACCCAGGACAGGTTGGTCATATGTGCCACGCCATCGCGCACCGGGCCGGCGGCGGCCACGCAGGCGCCGTCCAGATCGGCCACCGCCTCGGTCTGCATGTATTCGGCCAGGATCGGTTCAAGCGCGGGCCTCCCCGCATTGGCATAGCGGCGGATCGTTTCCGGCCGCAGCCGGCCGTTTTCGGCCAGGGCCACACGGGTATTGGTGCCGCCGATATCGGCGAGAAGCGTCAGTCGGTTCGGCAAACGGGTCATCTCAGCGCTCCAGAGCCTGTGCAAAGGCGTGATAGGACGCCTTGGGGGTGCGCTGCAAGCTTTCGAAATCGACATGCACGAGACCAAAGCGTTTCTCGTAGCCCAGAGACCATTCGTAATTGTCCATCAGCGACCAGGCGATGTAACCCCGCAGCGGCACGCCCTCGGCAATGGCACGGCGGCATTCTTCCAGATGGGCGGCGTAATAGGCGATGCGCGCGGGGTCGGCGCAGCGGCCATCTTGCACGGTATCGGTGGCGGCCATGCCGTTTTCGGTGACGTAAAGCGGCAGATCACCAGTGTAGTCGCGGGCCACCATGGTCAGGAAATGGTGCAGCCCTTCGGGGAAGATCTCCCAGCCCATCGCGGTTTTTGGCAAGGGGCCCTCGATTTCGGCCAGGGCGGGCCAGGGGCCGGGGGCGGGGGCGATTCGCTTGCAGGTGTAGTAATTGAGCCCGAACCAGTCGAGCGGCGCCTGAATCGTGGTAAAGTCGTCTTCCCAGCCGCGCGGCATATGCGGGGCAAAGCCCTCCATCGCCTCTGCGGGGTAGCGGCCCTTGAACAGCGCCTCGACAAAGAAACGGTTGTAATAGGCGTCATAGGTGCGGGTGCGGGCCGCCGCCTCGGGGGTGGCATCGGCGGGATGGGCATATTCGAAATTGCACACCGCCCCGAGATTGGACATGCCATGCCCGCGCATCACCGCAATCGCCCGGCCGTGCGCCAGCATCAGATGATGCATGGCATGGGCAGTGGCGCGGATGTCGCGCAGGCCCGGTGCGTGCTGGCCCAGAAAATGGCTCAGCCAGCCCACGCACCAGGGCTCGTTGATCGGTGCCGCCGACCAGACCCTGTCGCCCAGACGCCGGGCGATGACCTCGGCGAAATCGGCGAACCAGCCGGCAATCTCGCGGTTGCGCCAGCCGCCCAGATCGGCCAGCGGCACCGGCAATTCCCAGTGATAGAGCGTCAGCGCCGGTTTGAGGCCGCGCGTCAGCAGGCCATCGACCAGCCGGTCGTAGAAGTCGAGCCCGGCGGCGTTGATGGCCCCGCGCCCCTCGGGCATCACCCGCGCCCAGGAGGTGGAAAAGCGGTAGCTGTCAAAGCCCGCGGCGGCGATCAGGTCGAGGTCTTCTTCCCATCGGTGGTAATGGTCGCAGGCGCGGGCTCCGTTTTCGGCCCGCACCACATTGCCGGGCGTGGCGGCGAATGTATCCCAATGCGTGGGGCCGGCGCCGCCAAAACCATGGCCCTCGATCTGATAGGCCGAGGTGGCGGTGCCAAAGACGAAGCCTTGCGGAAAGGCGGAACGGGGGGGCAGGGCGGTCATCGGCTGTCTCCAGTGGCGGCGCGCGGCGGCTGGCCGGGGTCGTTATGCGCGGCGGTGGCCTTGGCCGGCCCGGTCGAGCTGCCCACCACCAAAACCGCCTCGAGCATTTCACCGGCATGGCCGGGGGCGGCGGATTCGATCTGGCGCAGCAACATGGTGGCGCAGCGCCGCCCGGCCTCGCGCACCGAGGAACGGGTGGCGGTAAAGATCGGCTCTTCGGCGCCGTTTCGCAGATAGCCCAGCTCGTCATCATGGGTGACGATCGAGACATCGCGGCCCATGTGCAGCCCCGCCTCCCACAGGGCCCGCCTTACCCCCATGGCCGAGAGCAGCGAGGAGGTCAGAAAGGCGGTAGGCGGCTCGGCGCGGCCAAGCATCTGCCGGGCGCTGTCATGGCCCTGCGCCTCGGTCATCTCGCCGGCCACCATCAGCGCCGGATCGCCCTGCAGACCACGCGCGGCCAGCGCACGTTCAAACCCGCGCCGGCGGCGCAGGGCAAAATCCATGCTCTCGATGCCGTTTATCAGCGCAATCCGCCGATGCCCCAGATCGAGCAGGAAATTCGTGGCGCGTTCGAAGGCGCGGGCATTGTTGACATCGACCCAGGAATAGGGCCGCCGCACCCCCGAGGCCCGGCCATGCACCACAAAGGGCAGGCCAAGGTCTTCGAGCAGCGCGATCCGCCCGTCACCCGCCTTGGGCCCATGCACGATGATGCCATCGACATTGCCCTTGGAGCGGATCTCGCGATAGGCGCGCTCCTGTTCGTCATCGGGCACGATGGTCAGCATCATGTCATAGCCGGAGCGCGAATAGACCTCGCCCGCACCGGCGATGAAATCGGCAAAGACCGGGTTGACGATCTCGTGCTGGGTGGAAATCGGGATCACATGGCCGATCGCCATCGAACGGCCGGTGGCCAGCCGCTTGGCCTGGGTGTTGGGGCGGTAGTTATGCGCCTGCGCCGCCGCCTGCACACGTTTGCGCGTGGCCTCGGAGACTTCGGGAAAACCGTTGAGGGCGCGGCTCACCGTGGTGGGCGAAAGCGCCAGCAGCGTGGCAAGGTCTTTCAGGTTCATGGTGGTGGTCCAGCGCGAGATGCGATTCAAAGCGGTTTGGATTTGGGCAGGGTAGCCCCGGCGCGGCGGGGCGTCAATCGCTTCGCGGGGCAGATGAAAAATGCTGCAAGAGCAACATTGAATGCTGCAAAACAATGCATATGCGGCAAGGGTTGTGATTGACTTTCAACCGGGTTTGAGCGATTTTCCGGTATCCAAAGCGCTTTGAATGCGAGTCGTTTTGCGGCTTTTCAGGGCGGGGATGGTTTGCAAGGGCCACGGGCCCGGTCTCGGGAGGACTGCATGACAAAACACCTTTATCTTGGCGTCGCCGCCTTGGCGCTCGCGGCTTCGGGCGCGATGGCGCAGGATCTGAAATTCGCCCCCGGCGAGGATGCCCGGTTCAACTGGGCCTCGTATGAGGCGCTCAAGTCGATGGACCTCAAGGGTCAGAAGCTGAAGATCGACGGGCCCTGGGGCGGTGTTGACAAAGAGCTTTTCGAAAGCGTCGTTGCCTATTTCGAAGCCGCCACCGGGGCGGATGTGGAATATTCCGGCGGCGACGGTTTCGAGCAGCGCGTCATGGTCGATGTCGAGGCCGGCTCGCCGCCCGACATCGCGGTGATCCCGCAGCCCGGCCTTGCCGCCGATCTGGCCAAGCGCGGCAAACTTGTGCCGCTGGCGGCGGGAACTGCCGACTGGCTGGCGCAAAACTATGCCGCCGGGCAATCCTGGGTCGATCTGGGCAGCTATGCCGGCGCCGACGGGCAAAAGGCGATGTATGGGCTGTTTTACAAGATCGATGTGAAATCGCTGGTCTGGTACAGCCCCGAGAACTTTGCCGATGCCGGCTATGACGTGCCGCAAAGCATGGAAGACCTGAAGGCGCTGACCGAAAAGATCGTCGCCGATGGCGGCACGCCCTGGTGCATCGGGCTGGGTTCGGGGCCGGCCACCGGCTGGCCTGCGACCGACTGGGTCGAAGACATGATGCTGCGCAACAACACGCCCGCCGATTATGACGCCTGGACCACCAATGCGCTGGCCTTCAACGACCCGAAAGTGCTGACCGCGATCGACGATTTCGGCTGGTTCGCCAAGACCGATGCGAATGTGGCCGGCGGGGCGGGGGCGGTCGGCTCGACCGACTTCCGCGACAGCCCGAAGGGGCTCTTTACCGCGCCGCCGCAATGCTACATGCACCGGCAGGCCTCGTTCATCCCCTCGTTCTTCCCCGAGGGCACGGTGATCGGTGAGGATATCGACTTCTTCTATTTCCCCTCCTACGCCGGCAAGGATCTGGGCAAACCGGTTCTGGGCGCGGGGACGGTCTTTGTGATGACCAAGGACAGCCCCGCCGCGCAGGCCTTTTTCGAGTTCCTCAAATCGCCCATCGCGCATGAGATCTGGATGGCGCAGACCGGCTTTCTGACGCCGCACAAGGGCGTCAACCCCGAGGTTTACGGCGATGCGACGCTGCGCAAGATGGGCGATATCCTGCTCGGGGCGGATACGTTCCGCTTTGACGGTTCCGACCTGATGCCCGGTGCCGTCGGTGCGGGGACGTTCTGGACCGGCATGGTCGATTATGTCGGCGGCAAGGACAGCGCCACCGTGGCGGGCGAGATCCAGAAATCCTGGGATGCGATCAAGTAAGAAAGTCGCACCACGGGCGCACCGGGCTTTCCCCGGTGCGCCTTTTGCCTAAACTGGGGCTGCATGGTTGCAGCGGGGGGAGCGATGGATCAGGAATTTGCGGCGCAGGCCTTTTTTGCCCTGCGCACGATCATTATCGGCGTGTTCGGTTGCGTGGCCTGGTTCTGGCTGTCGAACCTCGTTCTGGACCGGGTCTTTCCCGCCGCCGGCCCCGATGCGGGGCGCAACATTGCCCGTGCATCGGCCATCCGGCCCTGGCTTTTCCTTGGCCCGGCGCTGGTGCTTTTGGGGGTCTATCTGGTCTATCCGATCTTCGTTTCGGTCTGGCTGTCGCTTTTCGATGCCGAGGGGCGCAAGTTTGTCGGGCTGAGCAATTACCTCTGGCTGCTGCAGGATGCCAAGTTCCACGAATCGCTGCGCAACAATGCGCTGTGGCTGGTGGTGGTGCCGACGCTCTCCACCCTGTTCGGGCTTCTGGCCGCGGCGCTCACCGACCGCATCCGCTGGGGTAATCTGGCGAAATCCTTCATCTTCATGCCAATGGCGGTGTCCTTTGTGGGCGCTTCGGTGGTGTGGAAATTCGTTTACGACTACCGCGGCGAGGGCCAGGCCGAGATCGGCATTCTGTCGGCCGTCGTCTCCGCGCTTGGCGGCAAGCCCGAGGCCTGGCTGACGCTGCCGGGGCTGAACTCGTTTTTGTTGATGATCGTGCTGGTCTGGATCCAGACCGGCTTTGC
>CAZPWV010000048.1:0-3539 GCA_964590825.1 uncultured Rhodobacter sp.
GACCAACCGCACCCACCCCTGCCAGATCATGGCCGATGTGATGACCTACGAGGAACATCGCGGCCCGATTGCCGGGCGCAAGGTGGTCTGGTCGGGCGATGGCAACAATGTCTGCGGTTCTTTTCTTCATGCCGCCGGGCAGTTCGGCTTCGACCTCACCTTCACCGGGCCGCAACCGCTTGACCCGGAGCAGGAATGGATTGATTTTGCCCGCTCCAAAGGGGTCAAGGTGACGATCGAGCGCGACCCGTTCAAGGCGGTTGCCGGCGCGGATCTTGTGGTGACCGATACCTGGGTGAGCATGCATGACCCGGAATCGGCCAAGGAGCGGCGGCACAACCAGCTGCGCGGCTATCAGGTGAACGAGGCGCTGATGGCCCATGCCAAGCCCGATGCGCTGTTCATGCATTGCCTGCCCGCGCACCGCAACGACGAAGCCACCAGCGCGGTGATGGACGGGCCGCATTCGGTGATTTTCGACGAGGCGGAAAACCGGCTGCACGCGCAAAAGGCGATCATGCGCTGGGCGCTCGGGAAGTGACGGAAAGGGGGGCGGCTGCCCCCCTCTGCTTCGCATTCACCCCCCGGAGTATTTTCACCAAGAAGAAGGAGAGGCCATGAGCAAGACGGTGCTTCTCATCATCGACATGCAGATGGCGATGCAGGAACGGCTCGATGCGGGGCGGCCGGCAGTGAACCCGCAGGCGGGGGGCGCGATTGCCGCATTGGCCACGGCCTGCCGTGAAAAAGGCCTGGCCGTAGTGCATGTGCGCCACCATGAGGCCGATCCCGCCTCGCAGTTTCATGCCGATGCCCCCGGTGCGGCGCCGCTGCCCTGCGACCGGGCGGAACCGGGGGAGGCGGTGTTTTTCAAACATACGTCTTCGGCCTTTGCCTCGACCGATCTGGCCGCGCATCTGCGGGGCATCGGGGCCGAGCGGCTGATTGTGACCGGTGCGGTGCTGGGGTTTTGCGTCACCTCCACCGTGCGCGCGGCCTCGGATCTGGGGTTTGAGATGATCTTGCCGCAAGACGCGGTGCTGGGGTTCGACCTGCCGATGGCGGGGCTTTCGGCGGAAGAGATCGCCAAGGTGAGCTTCGGCCTTTTGGGTGCCGATTTTGCCAGGCTGAGCAGCACAGCCGAAATCATCGCCGCGCTTTAGGTGCCCCTGGGCTTGGCCCGCGTGGTCGGCTCGGCCTCGCGCGGGTTTTCGGGCCAGGGGTGGCGCGGGTAGCGGCCGCGCATTTCCTTGCGCACCTCCGCATAGGAGCCGTCCCAGAAGCCGGGCAGGTCCAGCGTCACCTGCAAGGGTTTGCCGCCGGGTGAAAGCAGCGCGATACGCAGCGGGTGGCGTTTGGGGCCAATCGTGGGGTGGCTGGCCACCCCATACATCTCGGGCAATTTCACCTCGATAGTGGGCACATCGCCGGAATAATCAATCGGCACGCGCCGGCCCAGCGGCGTTTCGAAATGGCCGGGCACAAGGCGGTCCAGCTCGGCCAACTGGCCCCAGTCGAGGCGGGCGCGCAACGCCTCGGTGAGGTCGAGGCCGCGCAGATCGGCCTCGGTCCGGGCCTTGGTGAGGAAGGGCAAGAGCGCCTCGCCCGCCAGCAGCGCCGCATCGGAGAGGTCGGGCAGGGACAGGCCATCGGCGCGCAGGATGTTCACCCGGGCGCGAAACCGCAGCGCGGCTGGCGAAAGCGTCAGGCCGATCTGGCGCAGCCCCTCGAGTGCCCCCCGCGCCATGGCCTCGGGCGGGGCCTCGGGCCAGGGACGGTCCTCCAGCACCAGCGCGCCGAAGCGTTCCTGCCGCCGCGCCACCACCCGGCCCTCGCGTTTTGACCATTCGCACAGATCAACCCAGCCGATCTGCGCAGCGTAAAGGCGGCGCAGCGCGGCATCATCGAGGGCGAGGCCCTGCCGCAGCCGGGCCTCGCGCGGGTCTCCATCGAGGTCGGAGGCGACGATCAGCCGGTGTTTGCCAAGCCCGTCGGCCGGGTCGGCCACCGCGCCCTTGCCGCCCGAGAGGATGAACCGCGCGGCATCGCCCTTGCGGCGCAGGCCGATGCGGTCGGGGTAGGCGAGGGCCAGCATTTCGGCGGGCGAGAAGCGGGCGGAAACGGCCGGAACCATCCGCGCCAGCCGCTTGGCCTCTTGCCGGATGCGTTCAAGCGTGGCGCGGTGCACCGCCCAGGGGTGTTCGGCCTCGAACCTTGCGGGGTTGGCAAGGGCCGCAAGGCGCAGCGAAAGGTCGGCGGGGGCGCCGCGCAGCGGGTCGCGCTCTTCCAAGAGTGCGGCGAGGCCGGCGGCCTCGGGCCCGGCGCAGACCAGCATATGGGCAAGCCGGGGGTGCAGCGGCAGCCGGGCCAGCGCCTTGCCATGCGCGGTGATGCGGCCGTTTTCCAGGGCCCCGAGCCCCGCCAGAAGGGCACGGGCCTCGGCCAGCGCGGGGGCGGGAGGCGGCGTGAGAAAGGCCAGATCGGCACCATCCGAGCCCCATTGCGCCAGTTCGAGGGCGAGGCCCGACAGGTCCGCCACGGCAATCTCGGGCGGGGCAAAGGCGGGCAGGGCGCCCTCTTCGCCCCGGCTCCAGAGCCGGTAGCAGACCCCCTCGGCCACGCGCCCCGCCCGGCCCCGGCGCTGCTCGGCCTCGGCACGGCTGACCCGTTCGGTGACCAGACGCGCCATGCCGGAGGCCGGATCAAAGCGCAGCCGCCGGGCGCGGCCGGCATCTATCACCACGCGAATATCCTGAATCGTCAGCGAGGTTTCAGCGATGGCGGTGGCGAGCACCAGTTTTCGTCCCTCGGTGGCGGGGGCGATGGCGGCGCGCTGGGCGGCGAAATCCATGGCGCCGAAAAGCGGGCGGATGACCACATCGGCCGGAAGACGGCCTTTCAGCGCGGTCTCGGTGCGGCGGATCTCGGCCTCGCCGGGCAGGAACACCAGCACCCCGCCCTGGGTTTCGGCCAATGCGTCCTGCACCAGCCCGGCCACCGCCGCTTCAAGCCGCAGACCGGCGGCGAGCGGGCGGGGCAGCCAGCGCGTTTCCACGGCAAAGGCGCGGCCCTCGGAGATGACGATGGGCGCCTCTTCCAGCAGCGCGGCGACCGGGGCGGCGTCGAGCGTGGCCGACATCACCAGGATCTGCAGATCGGGGCGCAGCGCCTGCCGCGCCTCCCATACCAGCGCCAGGCCCAGATCGGCGTTGAGGGACCGTTCGTGGAATTCGTCAAAGATCACCAGCCCCACGCCGCCCAGTTCCGGGTCGGATTGCAGCATCCGGGTCAGGATGCCCTCGGTGACCACCTCGATGCGGGTCGCGGGGCCGAGCCTTGCCTCGCCGCGGATGCGGTAGCCCACGGTTTGCCCCACCGCCTCGCCCAGCGTTTCGGCCATGCGCTCGGCGCTGGCCCTTGCAGCAAGGCGGCGCGGTTCCAGCATCAGGATGCGGCCCTCCACCTGCGCCAGCAGCGCCAAGGGCACGCGGGTGGTCTTGCCCGCCCCCGGTGGCGCCATGAGCACGGCCCGACCCGCC
>CAZPWV010000048.1:3549-9950 GCA_964590825.1 uncultured Rhodobacter sp.
CCGCGCAACGCGGCGCAAAGTTCGTGCAGGGCTTCGTCGATGGGCAACAGGTCTTTCACCCGGTCCTTATCGCCGTTTCAGGCGGCCTTTGCCAAGGATGGTGTCGGTGGAAATTTCCACCACCCGCAGCCTTTGGCCATCGGGCGTGGGGGCATAGGTGAGGGTGAAGGGAAAGCGGCTTTTCGCCGCCATGTCCTTTTCCGAGAACCCGGCGAGGCGGCGGTATTCGCCGGCACAGACCACCCCCGCGCCCGCGGGCTGCGGGGCGCTCAGCGCGACCTGGGTGCGCCGCGAGCCGTCATAGAGGGTGAGTTTGAGCGCACAGGCTTCGGCGGGGCTGACATCGCGCAGCACCGCATAAAGCGCGGTCAGCGGATCGATGGTGCCGCCTTGCCGGGCGGGATCGACATCGGTCGGGCGGGGCGCACGCGGCGGCTCGTGGCTGACCGACACGGGGGTGCCGCGCTTGTAAACGATGCTTTGGGTGGTGCGGTCGTCGCCGCGCTGCGCGGTGATCTGAAACCCCTGCGGCGTAAAGCGCCCCGGCGCATGGCTGCCGCTGACCTTGGCGGCGTAGCGGATTTTCTTCAGCGCGGCGGCAAGCCCGGTGGTTTCCATCACCCCATTGGCGGCATAGGCCCCGGCCGCGATCTTGCCATCGATGCTGAGTTGCCCCGCAGGCAGCCCCTTGAGCGACACGTCGAAGACGATCCGGTCGGTCTGATCGGCGCGGACCGGCGTGGCAAGCGCCAGCGCCACTGCAAATGCGAGACCGAGAGGGACGGTGCGGATGCGGCGCAGGCGCGGGGTCATGCGGTGCCTCTTGCTGTGGCTGCCTTCGCTCTGGACATACACCGCCCGGAAAGGGCATGAAACCGAAACCGTTTCACGATGGATGACGGTTTCGTCAGTTTCCGCCCGCATAGCCGAAGGCCCGCCCATGACCGCCCCCTCAGATCTTGCCGACGATCTTGCTCCGCGTGTTCTGGCGGGAGAGCGGCGGGCCTTGGCGCGGGCGATTACCCTGGTCGAATCGGGGCGGGCCGATCACCGGGTGGCGGCGGCGGCGCTTCTGGAGCGGCTGGCCCCGGCCGGGCGGCAGGCCCTGCGCATTGGCCTTTCGGGCACGCCGGGGGTGGGCAAATCCACCTTCATCGAAAGCTTTGGCATGATGCTGCTGGGGCAGGGGCTGAAGGTGGCCGTGCTGGCGGTGGACCCGTCTTCGGCGCGCTCGGGCGGCTCGATTTTGGGCGACAAGACCCGGATGGAGCGGCTTTCGCGCGAGGCTGCGGCCTTCATCCGCCCCTCGCCCAGCCAGGCGCAACTGGGCGGTGTGGCGCGGCGCACCCGCGAGGCCGTGGCCTTGTGTGAGGCGGCGGGCTTCGATGTGGTGCTGATTGAAACCGTGGGGGTCGGCCAAAGCGAAACGCTGGTGGCGGAAATGGCCGATCTGTTCATTTTGCTGATGGCCCCGGCGGGGGGCGACGAGTTGCAAGGCGTCAAGCGCGGCATCATGGAAATGGCCGACATGATTCTGGTCAACAAGGCTGATGGCGATCTGAAACCGGCGGCGATGCGCACGATGTCCGACTATGCCGGGGCGTTGCGGCTGCTGCGGCGGCGGGTGCAAGACCCGGAAGGCTTTCCCAAGGCTTTGGCGGTTTCGGCCCTGCAGGAGCAGGGCCTGAAAGCCGCTTGGGAAGACATGCAGCATTTGACAGGCTGGCGGCGAAGCGAAGGGCATTTTGCGCGCCGCCGGGCAGAGCAGGCCCGGCACTGGTTTGAGGCAGAAGTGCGCGAGGGGTTGCTGGCACAGTTGACGCAGGAAGGCCCGGTGCGCACACGCATGGCCGAACTTGGGGCAGAGGTTGCCGCCGGGCAGACGACAGCCGCTGCGGCTGCCACTGTGATTCTGACCATGCTCCGACAGCCTGCGCCTGCGCTCTGATCCGGGCCATGCGGCCGCGCCAATTTTTCAACCGATGCCACTTGGGCCCGATGCTGGCGTGGCCAGACATGAGAAGAATAAACTTTAATTTGATACCCGTCTGATTTTGGGCCGTGCCCAAGCGGGTTTACCGGCAGTCAATCAACCCTGTGCAGGCTTTTTGCATCTTACGGCAAAGGGCGCTGCAATGGCCAATCACACCGCGAATTTCCTCTACCTGGGCAATTTCCCTTCGATCGATACGGTCGAAGGGTCTGGCGATTATGATGATGAAAATGCCGCTGCTCTGCTGGGCACCTATGATAGGGAGAACAGCCCGCTGCAGGTGGTTTCCGTCACGGCGCATGATACTGATAACAACGGAGCGATCCGCTCCGATGACAATCTGCAAACGCCAGAGACCTTTACCTACATGCTGGGGCCGCTGAGCAACACCTCGGGGCTGGACTCGGTTCTGAGCTACACGGCCGATGTTCTTCATGGAGATGGTCACGTCGATTCAACCAGTTTCTGGGTCACGCAATTGCAGAATGGGGATGTTTTCATTACCTGGGCGGATGCCCAGCTTTCAAATAGCTCGATCCAGTCGATCACCCTGACAGGGGTGATTAATACCCCCTACGATGGGCTGAATGTTCCCTCCGACAGTATCTCCAACCTGGAATTTGTCTGCTTTGCGCGCGGCACGCTGATTGCGACCCCTGACGGGCAAACCCCGGTGGAAGACCTGCAACCGGGAATGGCGGTCATAACGCATGACAAGGGTGCGCAGCCGGTGATCTGGGTTTCAAGGCGCAGGGTTTCGGCACCCTCTGGCGGCAATGCCCCGGTCCGGTTTCCTGCGAATTCACTGGCCTGGGGCCTGCCTTGCAAACCGCTGATTGTGACAGGCCAGCACCGAATGCTGATGCCGGATGGAAAATCGCTTGGCCCAGCCAAGGGATTTCTGGGGCTACCGGGGGTTCGGCACCCCAATCTGGATCGGGAATTCGAGTTTTTTACCTTTCTGCTGCCCGAGCACGGCCTTGTGCTTGCCAACGGGCTATGGGCTGAAAGCTTCTGGCCGGGGGCGCTGGGGCTGGCCGCTCTGCCGGCCGAAGACCGGGGGCGGCTTTACCAGAAAATGCCGATGCTGCGGATCTTCGGGGCATGTGCCTATGGGGCTCCGGCCAGGCCTTTCCTGACCCGCGCCAAAACGGCCCGTGTCCTGGCGGCGGCCTTTATCCCGACATTGCGACCGTGACAGCAAAAAGCCCCGCGAACGCGGGGCTTGATGACTCATTTCGCATTCAGCGGCAATCAGGCGGCGGCCTGAGCCTTCTGGATGGCTTTCTTGATTTTCAGCGCATTGCCCGAAAGCTCGCAATCCGAGGCTTTCGCCAGGAAGGCATCCAGTCCGCCACGATGGTCCACCGTGCGCAGGCCGGCGGCCGAAACGCGCAGTTTGAACGACTGGCCGAGCACGTCAGAGATCAGCGTGACTTCGTTCAGGTTCGGCAGAAAACGGCGACGCGTCTTGTTGTTCGCGTGGCTGATGTTGTTGCCCGACATCGGGCCTTTGCCGGTCAGTTCGCAGACGCGCGACATGGCGATGATCCTTCGTTTCCTTGGGCGCTTGCGCCCCGCTACTTCTTGGGCGCTCGCCGCCCCGCTTCCAACAAATCGAGCGCCGCCCATGGCAGCGCCCGGAAATCCGTTTGCGGGGGATAAGGGCAAAGCCGCCCCGCGTCAAGCGATTCATGCGCCGGTTTGCAACATCTCGGCGACCCAGGCAGGGACCACTTCGCTGGCGGGGCCGTGGCGGGCGGTATCGAAGAGCCGGCTGCCCTGCGAGGGCTCAAGGTTGAGTTCCAGCGTGGCCACCCCGGCGTGGCGGGCATCGGCGACGAAGCCGGCGGCGGGATAGACATTTCCGCTTGTGCCGATGGACACAAACAGATCCGCCGCCCGCAGCGCCGCCCAGATTTCCTCCATCCGATAGGGCATTTCGCCGAACCAGACGATATCGGGCCGGGTGGTGGCTTTGCCGCAGGCGGGGCAGGGGGTGGCGGGGTGCATTTCGGCGGGCGCGGGCCAGCGATGGCCGCAGGCGGCGCATAGCGCCCCCGCAAGCGTGCCATGCATGTGAATGAGGCTCCGGCTGCCGGCCCGCTCATGCAGGTCATCGACGTTTTGCGTGACGATCAGCACCTCATGCGCACCATCGGCCTCGAGTTCGGCCAGCGCCAGATGGGCGGGATTGGGGCGCGCCTGGGCCGCAGCGGCACGGCGGGCGTTGTAAAAGCGATGCACCAGTTCCGGGTTGGCGGCGAAACCCTCGGGCGTGGCCACGTCTTCGATGCGGTGCTCTTCCCATAGCCCGTCACTGGCGCGAAAGGTGCGGATGCCGCTTTCGGCCGAAATTCCCGCCCCGGTGAGAATCACGATCTTGGCCATGGCCGCCCCCTTCGCTACACCGGGTTCATGCGTATCCTGTTTCTCTGTCTTGGCAACATCTGCCGTTCGCCCACCGCCGAGGCGGTGACCCGCCAGCTTGCCGCGCAGGCCGGGCTGCGGCTGGAGATCGACAGTGCAGGCACCGGCGGCTGGCATCGGGGCGAGGCCCCCTGCGCGGGGATGCAGAATGCGGCGGCCCGACGCGGCTATGACCTGAGCCCTTTGCGCGCCAGACAGATCGACCGGGCCGATTTTGACCGGTTCGATCTGATTCTGGCGATGGACCGGCAGAACCTGCGGGCGGCGCAGGCGCTGCGCCCCGATGCGGCACGGGCGCGGCTGGAGATGTTCTTGCAAACGGAAACGGGCACCGACGAGGTGCCCGACCCCTGGTTCAGCCAGGATTTCGAAACCTGCCTGAGCATCATCGAAGACGGCGCCAAAGCCTTGCTGGCGCGGCTTCAGTTGGTGCAGTAAGCCTCTGCGGTGGTGGCAAAGTTCTTGTAGCGGCCCCAGAAGTTTTCGTCGGAATTGCGGTCGGAAACGCGGGTTTCCTGTGCCTTGTCCGGGTCGGCAAAGAATTTGGCGGCGCGGCGCTGATCCGAGCGTGAAAGCGTCTGGTCGGCCACTTGCTGGATGCAGGTGCACAGCGCCCGGTTGGCGGCGCTGCGATCGGCCTTCAGGCAGGCGCGGTCAATGGGGCCGGCCCAGGCCGACGCTGCGCCCACAAAAACGAATGCCACCGTCAGGAGGGATTTCTTCATTTGCTGCCTCGATTCAAAGCGGGGGACGTCGGTGCGTCCCCTCGTGATTTGAGCCGAATTATACCGAAACAGGCAAGGGCGCACAATCGGCTCGGCCATTTTTTGCCGATTTCTCCTTGGCTTGCCAGTGCTGGTAGCGCCGCGGGCGTGACCCCCAACCCTTGGCGTCAGGCGATCACTTCGGCTTCGTAACCCGCCGCTGTCAGCGCCGCCAGCACGGTGGCCTCGGGCAGGCCGTTGACCTCGACCTCGCGGTCTTCGAGGCTGACGAGGGCCTTGCCGCCCACTTCGACGATGGCGGCCTCGACGGCGGCCTTGCAATGGCCGCAGGTCATGTTGGGAACGGACAGGATCATGGGCGACTCCGATGTTGATGGGGGATTGATCGGCCAAGCGGCGGGGCGGGTCAATGCCGAAATCGCCGCCGATTTCGGCACCGGAACCGCTGCCGAAACCGCTGCCGCACGGCACCGCCTCATGCCCCCTTTCCGCACCCTGCGTTTACAGCTATATCGCCGCCCATGACCCAGCTTGACCTGATCCGCAATTTTTCCATCGTGGCGCATATCGACCACGGCAAATCCACCCTCGCCGACCGTCTCATCCAGTTGACGGGCACGGTGGCCGCGCGTGACATGAAGGCGCAGATGCTCGACAGCATGGATATCGAGCGCGAACGGGGCATTACCATCAAGGCCAACACGGTGCGGATCGAATATCCCGCCAAGGATGGCAAGACCTACATTCTGAACCTGATCGACACCCCCGGCCATGTGGACTTTGCCTATGAGGTCTCGCGCTCGATGCGGGCGGTCGAGGGTAGCCTTTTGGTGGTGGACGCGTCCCAAGGCGTCGAGGCGCAGACACTGGCCAATGTCTATCAGGCGATCGACGCCGGCCACGAGATTGTGCCGGTCTTGAACAAGATCGACCTGCCGGCGGCCGACCCCGAAGCGGTGCGGGCCAATATCGAGGACGTGATCGGCATCGATGCCTCGCAGGCGATTCCGATTTCGGCCAAGTCGGGGCTGGGCATTCCCGAGGTGCTCGAGGCCATCGTGCACCGCCTGCCCGCCCCCAAGGGCGCGCAGGATGCCCCTTTGAAGGCGATGCTGGTGGATAGCTGGTATGACAGCTACCTTGGCGTGGTGGTGATGATCCGCGTCATGGATGGCGTCGTGCGCAAGGGCGACCGGATCAAGATGATGCAGACCGGGGCGGTTTACGGCATCGACAAGCTGGCCGTTCTGAAG
>CAZPWV010000048.1:9960-10886 GCA_964590825.1 uncultured Rhodobacter sp.
AATTGGGGCCGGGCGAAATTGGCGTTTTCACCGCCTCGATCAAGCAGGTGCGCGACACCCGCGTGGGCGACACGATCACCCACGAAAAGAAAATGTGCGCCGCGCCGCTGCCGGGGTTCAAGCCCGCCCAGCCGGTGGTGTTTTGCGGCCTGTTCCCGGTCGATGCCAATGATTTCGAGGCGCTGCGTGACGCGATTGAAAAACTGGCGCTGAACGATGCCAGTTTCAGCAGCGAAATGGAAACCTCGGCCGCGCTGGGCTTTGGCTTTCGCTGCGGGTTTCTGGGGCTGTTGCACCTTGAGGTGATCCGCGACCGGCTGGAACGCGAATATGACCTTGATCTGATTACCACTGCCCCTTCGGTGGTGTTCAAGCTGCACATGAAAGACGGCGAGGTGCGGGATCTGCACAACCCCGCCGACCTGCCCGACCTGACCTATGTCGATCATATCGAAGAGCCGCGCATCAAGGCCACGATCATGGTGCCCGACGATTATCTGGGCGATGTGCTCAAGCTTTGCCAGGATCGCCGCGGCATTCAGCTTGACCTGACCTATGCCGGGGCGCGTGCCATGGTGGTCTATGATCTGCCGCTGGCCGAGGTGGTGTTCGATTTCTACGACCGGCTGAAATCGGTGACCAAGGGCTATGCGAGTTTCGACTATCAACTGGCCGAATACCGCGAGGATTTTCTGGTCAAGATGTCGATCCTCGTCAACGACGAGCCGGTGGATGCGCTCTCCATCATGGTGCACCGCGACCGTGCCGAGGCGCGGGGCCGGGCGATGGTGGAAAAGCTGAAAGACCTGATTCCCCGCCACATGTTCAAGATCCCGATCCAGGCGGCGATTGGCGCGCGGGTGATTGCTCGCGAAACGCTGAGCGCGATGCGCAAGGACGTGACGGCGAAATGCTATGGCGGCGAC
>CAZPWV010000049.1:0-6069 GCA_964590825.1 uncultured Rhodobacter sp.
CGCGCAGCTTTCAGGACAGCAATGGCGATGGGCTGGGCGATTTGCGAGGCATCGTTGCCCATATCGGCCATGTCGCGCGGCTGGGTGCCGATGCGATCTGGATTTCGCCGTTCTTCACCTCGCCGATGAAGGATTTCGGCTATGACGTCAGCGATTACTGCAACGTCGATCCGCTGTTTGGCAGCCTTGCCGATTTCGATGCGGTGATCGAGGCGGCGCATGGGGCGGGCATCAAGGTGTTGATCGATCTGGTGCTGTCGCATAGCTCCGATCAGCATCCGTGGTTTCAAGAAAGCCGCGCAAGCCGTTCGAATGACAAGGAAAACTGGTATGTCTGGGCGGACCCGAAACCCGATGGCACGCCGCCCAACAACTGGCTGAGCATCTTTGGCGGGTCGGCCTGGCATTGGGATACCCGGCGGGAACAGTATTACCTGCACAATTTTCTGACCAGCCAGCCGGACCTCAACTTTCATTGCGCGGCGATGCAGGAGGCGCTGTTGGATGTGGCGCGGTTCTGGCTGGAACGCGGCGTGGATGGGTTCCGGCTTGATACGATCAATTTCTACATGCATGACGCGGCGCTGCGCGACAACCCGCCGCTTCCGCCCGAAGAGCGCAACGATCAGACCGCACCCAAGGTAAACCCTTACAATCACCAGCTTCACCTGTTTGACAAAAACCACCCGCAAAATATTGAATTTCTTAAGAAACTTCGCTTGGTGATGGACCCGTACAAAGCCGCGGCCGTGGGCGAGATCGGTGATAGCCAGCGGGGTCTGGAAATTCTGGGCGCCTATACCGCGGGCGATGACAAGATGCAGATGTCTTACGCTTTCGAGTTGCTTTCGGGCCATGCGCCGCTGTCGGCCAGCTATATTGCCGATGTGTTCCACAAGCTCGAGGCGGTGGCGGCCGATGGCTGGGCGTGCTGGGCCTATTCCAACCATGATGTGGTGCGTCACATCTCGCGCTGGGGGCTCTCGGGTGCCGCCGCGCGGGCCTATACAACGCTCCTGATGTGCCTGCGCGGCTCGGTCTGCCTCTATCAGGGCGAGGAACTGGGTCTGCCCGAGGCGGATCTGGCCTATGAAGATCTGGTCGATCCCTATGGCATCGAGTTCTGGCCCGAGTTCAAGGGCCGGGATGGCTGCCGCACGCCGATGGTCTGGCAGGGCAATGCGCCCAACGGCGGGTTCAGCCCGGCCAAGCCCTGGCTGCCGGTGCCGGACGTGCATTGCAACCTTGCCCCCGACGTGGCCGAACATGACCCGGAGTCGCTGTTGCACCACTATCGTCGCGCCATAAAATTACGACATGATAACAGTGCATTACGGCTCGGTCTTATGACGGATGTTGGGGCCGAAGGCACGGTCTTGCGCTTTGTCCGAAAGGACGCGACGCAAGAGATTCACTGTGTCTTCAACCTGTCCGACCAGCCCGCCAACTGCCGCTTGCCGCAAGGCGATTGGCAGGTTCTGGCGCGGGATCTGGGTGGGGCCGAGCCTGCGGGCACGGAAATTTCTCTGGTGGCCTGGCAAGGCGCCGTTCTCTTGCGCAAAGGGGGCCTCGATGGCTGATCTGACGCTTACGAAAGTCGCCAAATCCTATGGCGAGGTGGATGTGCTGAAAGACATCGACCTCGAGATCAAGGCCGGGGAACTGATTGTGTTCGTCGGCCCTTCGGGTTGCGGAAAATCGACGCTGCTGCGGATGATTGCCGGGCTTGAACGCATTTCCGGCGGGGAACTGGTGATCGACGGGCAGCGGGTGAACGATGTTCCCCCCGCCCAGCGCGGCATTGCAATGGTGTTCCAATCCTATGCGCTTTACCCGCATATGACGGTGCGCCAGAACATGGAATTTGCCCTGAAAATCGCCAAGAAGCCGTCGCAAGAAATTGAAAAGGCGGTAGAAAATGCAGCCCGCATCCTGCAGCTCACGCCCTATCTCGACCGTCTGCCAAAGGCGCTTTCGGGCGGTCAGCGCCAGCGTGTGGCGATTGGCCGGGCGATTGTGCGGGACCCGAAAGTCTATCTCTTCGACGAACCGCTTTCGAACCTCGATGCCGCGCTTCGGGTGGCCACGCGCATCGAGATTGCGCAACTCAAGGAGGCCATGCCCCAGCGCACGATGATCTATGTCACCCACGATCAGGTCGAGGCGATGACGCTGGCCTCGCGCATCGTGGTGCTGGCCAACAAGGGCATTGCGCAGGTGGGCACGCCGCTCGAGCTTTACGAACGGCCCGAAAACGAATTCGTGGCGCAGTTCATCGGCTCGCCGCAGATGAACCTTCTGGCGGGCGAGGTGGTCGAGACCGGGGCGCTGACCAGGGTGCGGCTTGCGGGCGGCGGCGTGGCGCAGTCGGCCGTGCCGACGACGGCGGCCGATATCGGGCTGAAGGTCAATGTCGGCGTGCGCCCCGAAGACATGCGCATCACCACCAAGGAGGCACTCTTTACCGGCCGGGTGGAGATTGTCGAAGCGCTTGGCGAGGTGACGCTGCTTTATTTCGGGGCCGAGGCAGGCAGCAGCCCGGTGATCGCCAAGCTGCCCGGTATTCATGCCGGGCTGCGGCGCAGCGCGGTCAGCCTCGATGCCGACCCGGCCAAGGTGCATCTCTTCGCGGCGGGGCGGTCGCTTCTTTACCGCTGAGGTCGCAAACCGCCCATGCCCCGCGGTCCGGCTCGGCTAGAACCGGGGGGAACATGCGGAGGTCGCGCGATGAGTGAAGAGCTGGAACAGGGTGCAGGGGCCGGGCGCAGGGCACGGGGCGGCGGCGGTGCGGCACGCCGCGCCGAGCGCACGGCGGTGCGGGTGGAGTTTGCCCGCTACATCGAGCGCAACATCCCCAACCTCGAAATTCTGAACGAGGAAGCCCTTGCCATCATCGAGGCCAATGCCGAGACGGTGCTTGAGGAAATCGGTGTCAACTTCGTCGATAATCCGGCGGCGCTGGATCGCTGGCGCGCGGTGGGGGCCGATGTTCAGGGCGAACGGGTGCGCCTGCCCAAGGGGCTGGCACGGGAGTTGTGCAAGACCGCGCCCTCCAGCTTTACCCAGCACGCCCGCAACCCCGAACGCAATGTGGTGATCGGCGGCAAGAACCTGGTGCTGGCCCCGGTCTATGGTCCGCCCTTCGTGCGCGACATGAACGGCGGGCGGCGCTATGCGACGATTGCCGATTTCCGCAATTTCGTGAAGCTCGGGCAGATGTCGAAATACCTGCACCACTCGGGCGGCACGGTCTGCGAGCCCACCGACGTGGCGGTGAACAAGCGCCATCTTGATATGTTGCACGCCCATATGACGCTTTCGGACAAGCCCTATATGGGCTCGGTCACCGAGCGGTCGCGCTGCGTCGATTCGGTCGAGATGTCGAAGATTCTCTTTGGCGATCAGTTCGTTGACGACAACACGGTGATGACCTCGCTGGTCAATATCAACAGCCCGCTTACGTTTGACCCGATCATGATGGACGCGCTCGAGGTCTATGCCGCCGCCAATCAGGCCTGCATCGTTTCGCCTTTCATCGTCGGCGGCGCCATGGCGCCTTGCACGGTGGCGGGAACGCTGACGCAGGTTCTGGCCGAGGTGCTGGTGGCGGTGGCCTATAGCCAGCTCATTCGCAAGGGCGCGCCGGTGATATTTGGCGCCTTCGTCACCTCGATCGACATGAACTCGGGCGCACCCACCTTTGGCACGCCCGAGGCGGCGCAGATCACTCTGGGCGCGGGGCAGCTGGCGCGGCGGCTGAACCTGCCTTACCGCTCGGCCGGCGCCTTCTGCGGCTCGAAACTGCCCGATGCGCAGGCCGCCTATGAAAGCGCCAATTCGCTCAACATGGGGCTGCTGGCGGGGGTCAATTTCATGCTCCATGCCTGCGGCTGGCTGGAGGGCGGGCTGGTCTCGTCTTACGAAAAATTCGTCATGGATGCCGATCAGCTTGGCGTGCTGCACCGGCTTGCGGCGGGTATCGACATGAGCGCGAACGGGCAGGGGATGGAGGCGCTGCGCGAGGTCGGGCCGGGCGGCCATTACCTGGGCTGCGCCCATACCCAGGCAAATTTCAAATCCGCCTTCTGGAAGACCGATCTGCTGGATTACAAACCCTTCGAGACCTGGGACGAAGAAGGCGCCCGCGATACCGTGGCACTGGCCCATGCGCGGGTGCAGAAAATGCTCGCAGACTACCAGCCGCCCGAAATCGACCCATCTATTGCCGAGGCGCTGGCCGATTATGTGGCCCGCAAGAAGGCCTCGATGCCGGACGCCTTTTTATAGGGCGGCCCGCTGGCCAAGGGGGGGGCGCCGCCCCCCCTTGGCTGCCGTCAAATTCCCGCAGGGTATTTCGGGGGCATTTCGGGCAAGATGATACCCATTTGGTTCATCTTGCTGAAAATACCTCGGGGGGGCGAAAGCGGGGGCAGCGCCCCCCTATGCGGCTTTCCCCAGCGGGCGGATCTTCAACTGGGTGATGCGGTTGTCCTTGCGCGCCGCCACCTCGAAACGGAAACCGTGAAAGGCAAAGACCTGACCGATTTCGGGGATGGTCTGCGCCTCGTGGATGACCAGCCCGGCCACGGTATTGGCCTCGTCATCGGGCAGCGCCCAGTCGGTTTCGCGGTTGAGATCGCGGATCGTCATCGCCCCTTCCACCAGATAATCGCCGGTGTCGGTGGGCTTCAATTGCCGCTCGGCCTTGGGGTCGAATTCGTCGGTGATCTCGCCGACGATTTCTTCCAGAATATCCTCAAGCGTCAGCAACCCCTTGAGGTCGCCATATTCATCGACCACGAGGGCAAAATGCGTGCGGCGCTTGAGAAATTCCCGCATCTGCTCATCCAGCGGCGTGGTTTCGGGGATGAAATAGGGCTTCATCGCCACTTTCATCAGGTCGAGGTCACTGACCGAGTCGAGCTTGCCATCGCCGCTGCGCAGGAACCGCTCGACCGCGCGCAGCAGATCCTTGGCGTGCAATATCCCCACCACATTCTCGCGTTCGCCCTTGTAAAGCGGCATCCTTGTGTGCGGCGAGGCCAGAACCTGCGCCAGCACCTCGTTGGGGTCATCCTCGGCATCGATCATTTCGATCTGGCTGCGGTGGCGCATGATTTCCTCGACCGTGCGGTTGCCCAGATCGAGCGCCCCCAAAAGCCGGTCACGGTCGGCCTTGTCCACCGTGCCCTCGGAGGTGCCGATCGCCAGCGCACCGGCAATTTCCTCATGGATCGAAAACATGTGCTGATTGGCATCGGTGCGCAGCCCGAACACCCAAAGAATGCCGCGCACGATGGTGCGCACCACGCTGACAACGGGGGTCAGAACGACAATCAGCGCAGCCACCGGCCGCGCCACTTTCGAGGCCACGGTCTCGGGGTTGGTGATGGCATAGGTTTTCGGCAGCACCTCGGAAAAGACCAGGACCAGCGCGGTCATCACCAGCGTCGCCAGTGCCACGCCCGACTGGCCAAAGAGCCGCGTCAGCAGCGCGGTGGCGAGCGAGGCCGAGAGGATATTGACCACGTTGTTGCCCAAAAGCAGCGCGCCAATCAACCGCTCGCTGTCTTCGGAAATTTTCATCGCCCGTTCGGCGCCGCTGTCGCCCTTGTCGGCGCGGGCCCGCAGTTTCGAGCGCGAGGCGGCGGTGAGCGCGGTTTCCGAGCCGGAAAAGAAAGCGGACAGGGCCAGCAGCACCGCGATGGCGGCGGCAGAGACCCAGAAGGCAGTGTCGAGAAGGGGCATGGGATCATTCATGATGGGGCGATAATGGGGGGCGATGCAGCGGCAATCAAGCCTTGCGCGCCAGCGGATGATGCGAAAGCACGAGCTCCTTCAACCGCTCGTCAAGCACATGGGTGTAGATCTCGGTTGTGGACAGGTCGGCATGGCCCAGCAGCGTCTGGATCACCCGCAGATCGGCGCCGCCTTGCAGCAGATGCGTGGCAAAGGCGTGGCGCAGCACATGGGGGGTGACGCGCTCCGGCGAAAGTCCGGCCGCGACGGCCATATCTTTCAGCAGCCGATGAAAGCCCTGTCGGGTCAGGTGGCCGTCCTGGGCGCTGG
>CAZPWV010000049.1:6079-10812 GCA_964590825.1 uncultured Rhodobacter sp.
TCGAGGGCGGGGCGCGGTGGGCGATCCGCGCCGCCTCCTCGGCCCGGTCGCGCCAGACCAGCCAGGCCGAGAGCGCCTCGCGGGCGGGGGGCGAGAGCGGCACCATCCGTTCCTTGCCGCCCTTGCCGCGGATCAGCAGCATGGCCGGGTCGCCCCGCGCGGCGGCGACGGGCAGGGTGCACAGCTCGCTGACGCGCATTCCGGTGGCATAAAGCAGTTCGATCAGGGCGCGGTTGCGAATCTGCTCGGCCACCGAGCGGCCCTGATCGCGCCCGGCCTCGAGCAGCGCCTCGACTTCGGCGATGGAGAGCGTCTTGGGCAGGCGTTGCGCCTTGCCGGGCCCGGCAAGCATCTGCGCCGGGTTGTCGCTGCGCCAGGCTTCGTCATAGGCGAAGCGAAAAAGCTGCCGGATCGCCGAGAGCCGCCGCGCACGGGTGGATTTGGCCAGACCCTCGGCCTCGAGACGGATCAGATAGGTCTCGATATCGGCGCGGGAGAGGGTCTCGAATTGCAGGTTTCTGGTCTGAAGAAAGCCATGGAAGTCATTGAGATCACGCGCATAAGCCAGAATCGTGTTGCGTGCGGCCCCGGCCTCGGCGGCCTGCGCCTCGAGAAAGGTCGAAATCCAGCCACTGGCGGGGGCGGTGCTCATCCGCGCCGCTCCAGCACGATCAGTTCCAGGGCCGCGCGCCGCGCCACGCGTTCAAGCCCGGCCCGGCGCAGCAACACCAATCCGGCCTCGAGGCGGCGCAGATCGCCCTTGGCGCCATCGGAAATATCGTCGATCGCCATCAGCAGGGCCTCGCCCAGACGGTCGGGCAGCAGCGCCGCATAGGCGGCGGGAACGGCGCCGGGGGGGGCGTCGAACACGCGTTTGAGCATCAGGCCAAGCTGATCTTGCGCGGGCACGCCGGCGGTTGCCCCCCGCGCCAGCGCCGCCAGCAACTTTTCATCAAGATCGACCGGGCTGCGGGCGGCGGCGGCCTCGAAACCGGGGGTCAGCAGCGCGAGCCGAAAGGCGATCTGCCCGGCACTGTCGGGCAGATCGAGCCCGGCAAGGCGCTCGGCGAAAAAGGCGGCAAAGGCAGGTTCAAGCTCTTGTGCCTGCATCGCATCCCAGGCGGCGGGCAAAAGCTGCGCCACCCTGGCGCGTTTGCCCGCAGCAAGCGCCGCATCAAGCCCGGCAATCAGCGCCACCCTGTCCCAGACCCCGCCCGAGGCAGAGGCGCGGTCCTGGGTGTAAAGGCCAAAGAGCTGGTTGGGGTCGAGCACGCCCATCCGGGTCAGCCGCTCGGCCGCCTCGATCTGCGTCTTCCAGCCCGAATTGGCGCGCAGATCGGCCTGGGCGAAGGCCACGGGCAGGGTGGTGGTGGCCATCGGCTGACCAATCGCCTCGAGCAGCCGAAAGCTGAGCGGCGAGGGCCGCGAGGGTGGCGGCAGATCGGCGCTGTCTTCGGAGAGTTCGGGTTCCAGAAAGCGCTCCAGCAGGGCGTTCATCTCGCTGTTGATCTGGCCCAGCGCCCGCCCGGTGGTCAGGCTCAGCGCCGCCGCCTCCCAGTTGCCGCGCCGCGCCAGGCAAAATATCCGCGCCGGAAACGAGGGCGCAATGGCGGGGCTGCGTTCCATGATCTCGCAGGCGTGGTCTTCCTGGCCCAGCAAGAGCGCCACATCGAAGCGGCGCCGAAAGATTTCCGGGTCGGTCGGGTCGGCCAGCACCAGAAGCGCCATCGCCTGATCGAGCGCGCCCAGATCCAGCAACCGGTCGATCCGCGCCAGGAAAAGCACATTGCGCCCCTCGGTGGCGGGCACGAGCGGGGCATCGAGCTCGGCCAGCAGAAGTTCGAGCAGGAACCCCTGCACCGCGGGCAGGGTGTCGAGCCGTTCCTTGCGCAGCAAGGCCGCAAGGCTCACCTCGGGCGTTGCCCCCCAAAGCCCGCGCGGCAGCCCGGTGCGGGCGGCGGGCAAAAGGCCCAGCGCATCGGCGGGGGGGCGGTCGAGCGATTGCATGGCGACCGATTCGATGCCCACGCCGGAACTGACCGGGGCCTCGCCCGGCAGCGGTGGCAGCACGGCGGCACTGCCCATCGGGCCAGCCGGCGCGGTGTTTGCGACCGACGAAGACAGCCAGTCGATGGCCGACATCGGCGCCTCGGCCCGCGCTGCGGCGGGCAGGGCCAGCGCCGCAACCAGCAAGGCCGGGCCCAGCGCCGCCGGCCGGGGGGGTTTGCGGCGCTCAGTTGCCACCTGCGCCCCCCGGCAAGGTTACCTCGAGGCGCTGTTCGGTGCGGACGGGGGCCATGTCGCCGAAATAGGCAAAGCCCACCGTGCCCAGCACGGCAAGAAGGATGAGCACTGCGATGGCCTGAAGGATGCGCCCCATGATCTGGCTTTCTGACGTCGTCTTGGTTGGTCTTCGGTGGTCGTCGTTTCTGGCGTGCCGCGGTATCGGCGGGTGCCCGGCGGCAAGGGGTTGCGCCTTTGACCCTGTCCGAATGCGGCGGAAACGGCGGATAGGCAAGATTATATATGGCATTTTGGCGAAGTTCACGCCATTCAGGGGCGCGACGATCACGAATGCGCAAGGGCTTGCCCATGAGCCGCGCCGAGGAAGGAGAAAGTGCCCGTGCAAACAGCGCTTCGGCCGCGGCTGCTCAAGACGGTGGTTCTTGTCGGCATGATGGGGGCGGGCAAGACGGCCGTCGGCACGGCGCTGGCGCGGGCGCTTCAGGTGCGCTTTCTCGACAGTGACGAAGAAATCGTCCGGGCGGCGCAAATGTCGGTGGCGGAGATTTTCGAACGCGATGGCGAGGCGTTTTTTCGCGCCCGCGAATCGGAGGTGATCGAGCGTTTGCTGGCGGGGGCGCCCTCGGTGGTCTCGACCGGCGGCGGCGCCTTCATGTCGGAGGCAAACCGCGAGATGATTGCGCGGATGGGGGTTTCGGTCTGGCTCGAGGCCGATCTGGACCTGCTCTGGAACAGGGTCCGCAACAAGACCACGCGGCCCTTGCTGCGCACCGCCGACCCGCGGGCGACTCTGGCAATGCTGTTGGAGAAACGGGCGCCCTTTTACGCGCAGGCGCAGTTGAGCGTGCAGGCCGAGGCGCGGCTGAGTGTCGAGGACATGGCGCAAAAGGTGGTTGCGACGCTGCGCACGCACCCGGGGTTGATCGCGGAGGAATGAGATGAGCGGCATGGTCAAGGTGGAACTGGGTGCCCGCGCCTATGAGGTGCGCATCGGACAGGGGTTGCTGGCACGGGCGGGGGCGGAAATGGCGCCGCTTCTGCGCCGCCCCCGTGTGGCGGTGATTACCGATGAAACGGTGGGGCGGCTGCATCTTGCGGCCTTGCGGGCGGGATTGGGCGATGTCGAGATGGTGTCGCTGGCCCTGCCTGCCGGTGAGGCCACCAAGGGTTGGCCGCAACTGGCACGGGCCTGCGAATGGCTGCTGGCGCAAAAGGTCGAGCGCAAGGATATTGTTGTCGCCTTTGGCGGCGGGGTGATTGGCGATCTGGTGGGGTTTGCGGCGGCGATCTTGCGGCGCGGTGTGCGGTTCGTGCAAATTCCCACCACGCTGCTGGCGCAGGTGGACAGCTCGGTCGGCGGCAAGACCGGCATCAATGTGGCGGCGGGCAAGAACCTGATCGGCGCCTTTCACCAGCCCAGCCTTGTTCTGGCCGATATCGACCTGCTTGACACGCTCCCTGCGCGCGATTTTCTGGCCGGCTACGGCGAGGTGGTGAAATACGGGCTTCTGGGAGACGCGGTGTTTTTCGACTGGCTGGAGGCCCATGGCCCGGCGCTGGCGGCGGGCGACCGTGCGGCGCGCCACCATGCGGTGACGCGCTCGGTCACGATGAAGGCCGAGATCGTGGCGCGTGACGAGACCGAAGAGGGCGACCGGGCACTTTTGAACCTTGGCCACACCTTTTGCCATGCGCTCGAAAGCGCCACCGGCTACTCCAACCGGCTGTTGCACGGCGAGGGGGTGGCCATTGGCTGCGCACTGGCCTTTGAGCTGAGCCAGCGGCTGGGCCTGTGCAGCCAGGAGGCGCCGAGCCGGGTTCGGGCGCATCTGCGGGCGATGGGGATGAAGGTGGATCTGGCCGATATCGAGGGCGATCTGCCGGGTGCCGAGGCGCTGATGGCGCTGATGGCGCAAGATAAAAAGGTGCTCGACGGCAAGCTGCGCTTTGTTCTGGCACGCGGCATCGGTGCGGCATTCGTGACCTCGGATGTGCCGGTGGATGCGCTGAAAACCCTTTTGCAAGAGGCTCTTGCAGGGCGACGTTAAGGCAGGGGGGGGCGCTGCCCCCGCCCGTTTCGGGCTCCCCCGAGGTATTTTTGGCAAGATGAAAGCGGCGAGGAAGGCCGGGTCAATGCCCGGATGTCTTGCCGCTCAGCGCTGCGATGGCCGGGTTGATTGCGTAAAGGGCGAGCGGAATGAGCGCCAGACCCAGGGCAAGGCCAAAGACGCCATCCAGCGCCGCGGTGACCACCCAATTGACAAAGCCTGCAAGGCCCGGTGCTACGCCATGTGCGGCTGCCTCGGCCAGGTGGTGGATGCTGTCATAGGGCGCGGCCCAGCCCAGTTCGGCCAACCCATGCAGCACGATCGAGCCGCCCACCCAGATCATCGCCGCCGTGCCCACCACCATCAGCGCGGCCATGAAACCCGGCATCACGGCCACGAGACCCCGGCCAAAGGCGCGGGCCGCCCCGAGCCGGGCGCCGC
>CAZPWV010000050.1:0-8311 GCA_964590825.1 uncultured Rhodobacter sp.
CACGCCCGGCGAAACCCGGTCGGTCACCGTCGCCCGCAGCGTGGTCGCCCCCGCGCGCGACGCCAGCCGCACCCAGTCGCCCTCGCTTACCCCCCGGTTTTCGGCATCCAGCGGATGAATTTCCAGCACATCCTGATCGTGCCAGACCACATTGTCGGTGCGCCGCGTCTGCGCCCCCACATTGTATTGGCTCAGGATCCGCCCGGTGGTGAGCAAGAGCGGGTAACGCGGCCCGCTGCGCTCGTCGGTGGGCAGATAGGCGGTGCGGATGAACCGCCCCTTGCCCCGCACGAAGCCCTCGACATGCATGATGGGCGAGCCTTCGGGGGCGGCATCATTGCAGGGCCATTGCACCGAGCCGCGCTCTTCCAGCATGGCATAGCTGACATTGGCAAAGCCGGGCGTGGTGGCGGCAATTTCCTCCATGATCTGGCTCGGATGGGTATAGGCCCAGCCCGCCCCCAGCGCATTGGCCAGCCGCTGCGTAACCTCCCAATCGGCCAGCCCGTTCTTCGGCGCCATCACCCGGCGCACCCGGTTGATGCGCCGCTCGGCATTGGTGAAGGTGCCGTCCTTTTCCAGAAAGGTCGAGCCGGGCAGGAACACATGGGCGTAATTGGCGGTTTCGTTCAGGAAGAGGTCATGGACAATCACGCAATCCATCGCCGCGAGGCCCGCCGCAACATGCGCGGTGTTCGGGTCGGATTGCAGGATGTCTTCGCCCTGAATGTAAAGCCCCTTGAAGCTTCCCCCCACTGCCGCATCAAGCATGTTCGGGATGCGCAATCCGGGCTCGGAGGAAAGTTCCACCCCCCAGATGCGCTCGAACACCCGCCGCACGGCAGGGTCGGACACATGCCGGTAGCCGGGCAGCTCATGCGGGAAAGAGCCCATGTCACACGAGCCCTGCACGTTGTTTTGCCCCCGCAGCGGGTTCACCCCCACGCCGGGGCGGCCGATGTTGCCCGTCATCATGGCAAGGTTGGCAATGGCGATGACGGTGGTCGAGCCCTGGCTGTGCTCGGTGACACCCAGCCCGTAATAGATCGCGGCATTGGGCGCCGCCGCATAGGCCCTTGCGGCTTCGCGCAGCGTGGCTGCGGGCACGCCGGTCAGCCCCTCGACCGCCTCGGGCGCATAATCGGGGTTGGCGACGAATTCGGCGTAATCGGCCCATTCTTCCCAATCGCAGCGGGCGCGAATGAAAGCCTCGTCAAAGAGCCGCTCGGTGACAATCACATGGGCCAGCGCCACCATCACCGCCACATTGGTGCCGGGCCTGAGCGGCAAATGCCAGGCCTCGCCCAGATGCGGGGTTTCCAAAAGGTCGATCCGGCGCGGGTCGATGACGATCAGCTTTGCCCCCGCCCGCAGCCGCTTGCGCAGCCGGCTGGCGAACACCGGGTGGCCGTCGGTGGGGTTGGCGCCGATCACCAGCGCGAGGTCGGTTTCTTCCACGCTGTCGAAATTCTGCGTGCCCGCCGAGGTGCCGAAGGTTTGCTTCAGCCCGTAGCCGGTGGGCGAATGGCAGACCCGCGCGCAGGTATCGGTGTTGTTCGTGCCAAAAACGGCGCGGGCCAGTTTTTGCACCAGGAAGGTTTCCTCGTTGGTGCAGCGCGAGGAGGTGATGACACCGAGCGCATCGGCACCATGGCTGGCGCGGATGCGGGAAAGCCGCTCGGCGGTGAAGGCCATGGCCTCCTCCCAGCCTACTTCCCGCCAAGGCAGGTCGATGCGCTCGCGGATCATCGGCTTCAGAATCCGGTCGCGGTGGGTGGCATAACCCCAGGCAAAGCGGCCCTTGACGCAGCTATGCCCCCGGTTCGCCTCACCGCCCTTGAAGGGCACCATGCGCACCAGCTGATCGCCGCGCAGATGCGCCTCAAAGCTGCAGCCCACACCGCAATAGGCGCAGGTGGTAACCACCTTGCGCTCGGGCGTGCCGATCTCTTCGATCGATTTTTCGATCAGCGTGGCGGTGGGGCAGGCCTGCACGCAGGCGCCGCAAGAAACGCAATCGGAGGCCAGAAAATTCGCGGCGGCGGGCGAAATACGGGCGTCAAAGCCACGGCCCTCGATGGTCAGCGCAAAGGTGCCCTGCACCTCTTCGCAGGCCCGCACGCAGCGCATACAGACGATGCATTTGGCCGGGTCATAGCTGAAATAGGGGTTTGACGTGTCTTTGGGAATATATCGCGGGTTGGCCTCGCCGCCTTGCCGAGGAACAAAGTGGTTTTCGCCCGCCGCGTAACGCACCTCACGCAGGCCCACCGCGCCGGCCATATCCTGCAATTCACAATCGCCATTGGCCGCGCAGGTGAGGCAATCCAGCGGATGATCGGAGATGTAAAGCTCCATCACGCCGCGCCGCAGCCGTTGAAGCTGCGGGGTTTGCGTCTGCACCTGCATCCCCGCGGCGACCGGCGTGGTGCAGGAACTGGGCGTGCCCTTCACCCCGGCAATTTCCACCATGCAAAGCCGGCACGAGCCGATGGGTTCGACACTGTCGGTGGCGCAAAGTTTTGGAATGGAAATGCCCGCCTCGGCCGCCGCGCGCATCACGCTGGTGCCCTCGGACACGGTGATTTCCACACCGTCGATGACCAGCGTCACCGGCGCCCCCTTGCGCGCCGGGGTGCCCATGTCTTTCGTCCAGCCGGGCGGGGGAATGATGAGGTCTTTCATTCTGCGGCCTCCTGCGCGGGGGTGAATTCGGCGGGAAAATGGCGGATCGCTGAAAGCACCGGGTAGGGAGTGAACCCGCCCAGCGCACAAAGCGAGCCGAATTTCATCGTGTGGCACAGGTCTTCCAAGAGCGGCAGGGCGCTGGCATCGCCCCCCGCCAGACGGTCGAGCACCTCAACCCCACGCACCGCACCGATGCGGCAGGGGGTGCAGGTGCCGCAACTCTCGACGGCACAGAACTCCATCGCAAAGCGGGCCAGCGCCATCATGCTGGCGCTGTCGTCATGCACCACCAGCCCGGCATGGCCCACGAGGCCATCACGCCCGGCAAAGGCCTCGTAATCAAAGGCCAGGTCGAAATCGGCGGGCGGATGATAGGCGCCCAAAGGCCCGCCCACCTGCACCGCCTTGACCGGTCGCCCCGAGGCGGTGCCACCGCAAATATCGCTGACCACTTCCCCCAAAGAGATGCCGAAAGCGGTCTCGAACAGCCCGCCATGCTTCACATTGCCCGCAATCTGCAGCGCGATGGTCCCGCGTGAACGCCCCATGCCATAGCCTGCATAGGCCTCGGCGCCCTTGGCAAGGATGAAGGGCACGGCGGCAAGCGTGAGCACGTTGTTCACCACCGTGGGCTGGCCGAACAGCCCCTTGAGCGCCGGCAGCGGCGGCTTGGCGCGCACCGTGCCGCGCTTGCCCTCGAGGCTGTTCAAAAGCGCCGTTTCCTCACCGCAGACATAAGCCCCCGCGCCGACGCGGATCTCCAGATCAAACCCCGCCGCCGCACCGATACGCCCGGCCTCGTGGGCCAGCCGCACCGCTTCGCGCATCACGCCGATCGCATCGGGGTATTCCGAGCGGATGTAGCAATAGCCCTTCGTCGCCCCCACCGCATGGCCGGCGATTGCCATGCCCTCGATCAGGCAGAACGGGTCGCCCTCCATCAGCATCCGGTCGGCAAAAGAGCCGCTGTCGCCCTCATCGGCGTTGCAGACGATATATTTCTGGCCCGCCACGGCGCCCAGAACGGTGCGCCATTTGATGCCGGTGGGAAAGCCCGCCCCGCCGCGCCCGCGCAAGCCAGAGGCCAGAACCGCCGCGACGACCGCCTCGGGGGGCATGGCGCGGGCTTTTTCCAGCCCGGCCCAGCCACCTTCGGCGGCGTAACCGGCAAGGTCGAGCGGATCAATCCGCCCGCAGCGGGCAAAGGTCAGCCGGGTCTGGCGCTTGAAAAAGGCGATTTCCTCGACCAGCCCCAATGCTTTGGGATGGCTTTCCGGGGTCTCGAACAGCGCCGGCACATCAGTGGGCGTCATCGGGCCGAAACCGATCCGCCCATTCGGCGTTTCCACTTCGACCAGCGGCTCCAGCCAGCTCATGCCGCGCGTGCCGTTGCGGCGGATGTCAACCGTCACCCCGCGCAGCCCGGCGGCCGATGCAATGGCGGCGGCCACGCGGTCGGCGCCACAGGCACGGGCGCTCGCATCGCCGGGAACCCAGATCCTCATCGCGCCACCTCCGCCGCTATTTCTGCCACCGCCGCCGCATCAAGCCGCCCCGCCAGACGGTCATCCACCATCGCGGCGGGGGCGCAGGCGCAAAGCCCGAGGCAATAGACCGCCTCCAGCGTGACCCCGCCACGCGTCTCGCCAAGTTTCATCCCCAAGGCCGCCTCCAGCCGTTCCTGCACATCTGCCCCGCCCATCGCCTGACAGGCCTCGGCCCGGCACAGCTTGATGACATGCCGCCCCGCCGGCTGCTTGCGGAAATCGTGGTAGAACCCCACCACCCCGGCGACCTCGGCACGGGAAAGCCGCAGGGCGCTGGCAATCGGCGCATGGGCGGCCTCGGGCACATGGCCAAAGGCCTGCTGCACCGCGTGCAGGATTGGCAGCAACGCCCCTTCCTGCCCGGCATGGGCAGCAAGGATGGCAGTGAGACGCGTCAGATCGGTCATGGGGCCCTCCGTCGTGCAAGGGTGGGCCGAAGCCGGCCGCAAGGCAATGCGGTTTCCGACACCCCATGAGTGAATAGCGAATTGCACGCGCAAAGGTGATTTCGGCAAGGCGGCGCTTGTGCCGCCTGCGGCCAGCGCCTACATCCTTGCCCATGACCCTGATGCGCCTCCTTCCTGCCCGCTTTCGCAACCGCCCGCCGCGGGTGGCGCTGGTGCGTCTGCAAGGCGCCATCGGCGCCACCCGCCCCGGTGCGCAGGGCCTGTCCGATGCCGCGCTGGCGCCGCTCCTTGAGCGGGCCTTTCGTCGGGGGCGGCCCAGTGCGGTGGCTTTGGTCATCAATTCGCCGGGCGGCTCGCCGGTGCAATCGTCGCTGATCGCGGCGCGCATCCGGCGGCTGGCCGACGAAACCGGCCTGCCCGTTCATGCCTTTGTCGAGGATGTGGCGGCCTCGGGCGGGTATTGGCTGGCCTGTGCCGCCGATGACATCTGGGCCGATGCCACCTCGATTGTCGGCTCGATCGGGGTGATTTCCGCGGGCTTCGGGCTGAGCGAATTCATCGCCCGCCACGGGGTCGAACGGCGGGTGCACACGGCCGGGCAATCGAAAAGCCTGCTGGACCCGTTCCGCCCCGAACAGCCCGAAGATCTGGCCCGTTTGACCCTGCTTCTGGACGACATGCACCGCGCCTTCAAGGCCTGGGTCAGCGCGCGGCGCGGCCCGAAACTGGCGCCGGACGCCGATCTTTTCACCGGCGAGATCTGGACCGGGGGGCTGGCGCTCAAGACCGGGCTGATCGACGGGCTGGCCCATCCGGTGCCCAAGCTCAAGGCGCTTTACGGCGACAAGGTGCGGATCGTCGCCTTTGGCCAGCGTCGGCCGTGGCTGCGCCGGTTCGGCCTGACCCTGGGCGGAGGGCCGGGTGACGGGCTGGGCGGCGAACTGGGCGCCGAAATGGCGGCGGCGCTGCTGGATCAGGTCGAAGAACGCGCCCTTTGGGCCAGGTTCGGGCTCTGATGCTTATCAAGGGCATGACCCTTTTTCTGGTGGTGATGGCCGGGCTGGCGCTGTTTGGGCGGCTGCGGCTGCCGGGCCGAAAACCCCCCAGGCTTGCCAGTCACTGCCCCCGCTGCGGGCGGCCAAAGATCGGACCGGGGCCCTGCCCCTGCAACAAGGGGGCATAGGTGCTCTTTGATATTCTGAAAATCGCCCTGGGCCTTGGCCTTTTGGTGGGGGCGGGCGACATCTTGGTGAAGGGCGCGGTGGGGCTGGCGCTGCGGCTGGGTATCCCCGCGCTGATCGTGGGGCTGACGGTGGTGGCCTTTGGCACCTCTGCGCCGGAATTGCTGGTCTCGGTCAATGCCGCGCTTTCGGGGCAGCCGGGCATCGCGCTGGGCAATGTCGTCGGCTCGAATGTCGCCAATATCTTGCTGATCCTTGGCCTGCCGGCAATCATTTCGACCCTTCATTCCAGCCAGAGCGATACCAGCCGCAGCTATCTGATGATGCTGTTTGCCAGCGCGCTGATGGTCCTGCTGGCCTTCATGGGCGACATCGGGCGCATTCAGGGGCTGATCCTGCTGACCGGGCTGGCGCTGATGCTGGGCGACAACGTTCGCATTGCGCAGGCGCATCGCAACGCCCGCGATGCCGAGCGCGAGATCGGTGACCCGCAGATGGCCTGGGGCAAGATTGCCGGGTTCATCCTTGCGGGTCTGGTGGGGCTGGCCTTTGGCGCCGATCTGCTGGTGGAGGGGGCGGTGGCGATTGCCCGCGTGGCGGGGCTGAGCGAGACCGTCATCGGGCTGACACTGGTGGCCATCGGCACCTCGCTGCCGGAACTGGTCACCTCGGTCATGGCGGCCCTGCGCAAAGAGGCGGATGTGGCCATGGGCAACGTGATCGGCTCCAACATCTTCAACATCATGGGCATTCTGGGGGTCACGGC
Organism: uncultured Rhodobacter sp.; assembly: GCA_964590825.1. Taxonomy (GTDB): domain Bacteria; phylum Pseudomonadota; class Alphaproteobacteria; order Rhodobacterales; family Rhodobacteraceae; genus Rhodobacter. Next base: position 6,590 of record CAZPWV010000050.1, read on the forward strand.
GGTGATCGCACCGATGCCGGTGCCGGCGCAGATGCTGCGCCTTGACCTTTGGGTGATGCTGGCCTCGGCGCTGGCGCTGGTGCCCTTCGTGCTGATGCGCCGCGATATTGGCAAATCCGCCGGGGTGGCGCTGCTTGTGGCCTATGCGCTTTACACGGTGGTTCTGCTGAGCCTTGGCCCGACGGGGGCGGCATGAGGGCGCGGCTTCTGGGGCTTGCCCCGGCGCTGGCCAGGCCGGTTGCGGCGGCACTGGCGGCACAGGGCTTTGCGCTGGCCGAGGGCGGCGCCGCGACGGAGCCGCCCGTTGATCTTCTGGTTTTTCACACCGCCGAGGCGGGGGCGGCGCGGCAGGCCCTTGATGCCTTTGCCGCGACTGTTGCCGTTCCGCAGCGCGTTGGCCGGGATCTTCTGGCCGGGGCGCAGGCGCTGTGGCTGATCCCTGAAGGGCAGGCCGGAACCTTGGCCGGGGTGCTGCATCAGGCCGCGCTGGCCCATGCGCCAAAGCTACGCGTCAACGCGCTGCATCTTGGCCCGGCCCGGCCCGCGCCTGCGCCGAACCATGCCGCATGGGCCGCGGCACAGCCCCGCCCGGCCCGGCCGAGCGCCGCCGAAAGCCTTCGTCTTGCCCTGGAGTTTCTGTTGCAATCTGCGGCGGTCACCGGGCAGGTTTTGCACCTTGAAACGGCGCTTTGCGAGGGCTGATCGGCCCGCCTTTGCCCTGCGCCGCGTCAAGTTGTCCACTTGGCGGAAGGACGTAACAAAATCGTTACGAATCTCTTAATACTTTCAGCCACTTGCCGCGTTTCAAAATATTTTCCATTAAATTTCAGTACGTTGCAAAATCGCCTATTTTTTAGGCAATCCGATGAACCGGGCCGAAATCAAGGAAAATTCCGTGATCGCCAAAACTTTCCAACAAGATTATCCACAGATTTGGTGGACAGCTTTCCTCTTGCGCCGGGTGCCGTAAGATTGCAGCCCAAAGACAGAATCACGGCAGGCCGATGACCGAAGCGAACGCCCCCCTCTCCGACGCCGCCGCGCCGCAATCGCCCAGGTTGCACGGTTCGGCGCTGATTGCCGATTATGTCACCCGTCTGGACGGCTCGCCGGGGGTGTACCGGATGCTGAACGCCAGTCAGGAGGTGCTTTACGTCGGCAAGGCGCGCAACCTGAAGGCGCGGGTGTCGAACTATGCGCGGCCAAGCGGCCATTCGGCCCGCATCGCGCGGATGATCTCGGAAACCGCGCATATGATGTTTCTGACCACCCGCACCGAAACCGAGGCGCTGCTTCTGGAGCAAAACCTCATCAAGCAGCTCAAGCCGCGCTACAATGTGCTTTTGCGCGACGACAAGAGCTTTCCCTATATTCTCATCGCGCAGGACCACCCCTTTGCGATGATCCGCAAGCACCGGGGCGCACGCAACGTGAAGGGCGCCTATTTCGGTCCCTTCGCCAGCGCCTCGGCGGTCAACCGCACGCTCAACCACCTTGAGCGGGTGTTCCAACTGCGCAACTGCTCGGACGCGATGTTTGCCAGCCGCACAAGGCCCTGCCTGCAATATCAGATCAAGCGCTGCTCGGGCCCCTGCGTCGGCAAGATTTCCGAGCCCGACTATGCCCGCACCGTGGCCGATGCCGAGCGGTTTCTGGAGGGCAAGAGTTCGGCGATCCAGCAAGACCTTGCAGCCGAGATGATGCGCGCCTCGGAGGCGATGG
>CAZPWV010000050.1:8321-10783 GCA_964590825.1 uncultured Rhodobacter sp.
CCGCATTGCGCGACCGGATCGGGGCGCTGACCACTGTGCAGCAAAGCCAGGGCATCAACCCGAAGACCGTAGCCGAGGCCGATGTGGTGGCGCTGCATATGGAGGGCGGGCAGGCCTGTGTGCAGGTGTTCTTCATCCGCGCGCATCAAAGCTGGGGCAACCACGATTTTTATCCCCGCACCGGTGCCGGCGCCGATGAGGCCGAGGTGCTCGAGGCCTTTCTGGCACAGTTCTACGATGGCCGCGAACCGCCCCGGCTGATCTTGCTCAGCCATGGGATCGAGGATGCCGATCTGATGGTGGATCTGCTTTCCACCCGCGCCGGGCGCAAAGTGGAGCTGGCCGTTCCCCGGCGTGGCGAAAAAGCCGAACTGGTGGAAAACGCGCTGCGCAATGCGCGCGAAAGCCTGGGGCGGAAAATGTCGGAAAGCGCCGCGCAGGCCCGGCTGCTCGAGGGCGTGGCGCAGGCTTTCGGCCTGCCCGCCCCGCCGCGACGGATCGAGGTTTACGACAACTCGCATATTCAGGGCGCCCATGCGGTGGGCGGCATGATTGTGGCCGGCCCCGAGGGGTTGATGAAATCGGCCTATCGCAAGTTCAACATCAAGGGCGAAGACCTCACCCCCGGCGACGATTTCGGCATGATGCGCGAGGTGCTCACGCGCCGGTTCGAGCGGCTCTTGCGCGAAGACCCCGAGCGCAAGACCGACCTCTGGCCAGACCTTTTGCTGATTGACGGCGGGGCGGGGCAGGTTTCCGCCGTGCAGGAAATCCTTACCGCGCTGGGCGTTGCCGATGTGCCGATGGTGGGCGTGGCCAAGGGCATCGACCGCGATCAGGGCAAGGAGGAGTTTCACCGCACCGGGCGGCGCCCCTTTGCCCTGCCGCGGCAAGACCCGGTGCTTTACTACATCCAGCGGCTGCGCGACGAGGCGCATCGCTGGGCCATTGGCGCACACCGGGCCAAGCGCGCCAAGGCCACGCTGGCCAACCCGCTCGACGAGGTGCCCGGCATCGGTGCCACCCGCAAACGCGCACTTCTGGCGCATTTCGGCTCGGCCAAGGCGGTGGCCCGCGCCGGACAGAACGATCTGATGGAAGTGCCCGGCATTTCCGCCGCCATCGCCGAAACGATCTGGAACTTCTTCAATGACCGGGGTTGACGCCTTGGCAAACCCGGCGTAGCGCCCCCGCCATGAACGAGCGCCCCCCCCTTTCGACCGCCCTCACCCGCCCCGACGAGCTTTTGCACCACGGTTTGGTGCAAGGCGCCGATATGGCCGGCCTGCAGCGGGTGGCGCAGGATTTCCGCATCCGCATCACCCCCGAGATGCGCGCGGCCATTGCCGCGCCCGGCGATGCGGTGGCGGCGCAATTCGTGCCGAGCCTGGCCGAGCTTGCCACCCGCCCCGAAGACCTGCCCGACCCGATCGGCGACACGGTGCATCAGGCCGCCCCCGGCCTGACGCATCGCTACCCCGACCGGGCGATCTTGCACATCACCAAGACCTGCGATGTCTATTGTCGCTTCTGCTTTCGGCGCGAAACCGTGGGCGAGACCGGCCCCCTTCCCGAGGCCGATCTGGACGCCGCACTGCGCTATATTGCCGCCACGCCCGCCCTGCGCGAAATCATCCTGACCGGCGGCGACCCGCTGACGCTCTCGCCCCGCCGCATCGGCACGGTGCTGGAACGGATTTCGGCCATGGCCCACATCACCACGCTGCGCATTCACACCCGCGTGCCGGTGGTGGCACCGGAGCGGATAACCGAACCCCTTGTGGCCATGCTGCGTGGCCAGCGCCCGGCGCTCTGGCTGGTGGTGCACACCAACCACGCACAGGAGCTGACCCCGCCTGCCTGCGCGGCTTTGGCCCGGCTGGCCGATGCCGGGGTACCGCTTCTGTCGCAATCGGTGCTGTTGCGCGGCGTGAATGACAGCCGTGCGGCGCTGCTTGCGCTGTTTTGCAAGCTGCAGGACAACCGCGTGAAACCCTACTATCTGCACCATTGCGATCTTGCCCGTGGCACCGGGCATTTCCGCACCACCATTGCCGAGGGCCGCGCCCTGATGGCCAGCCTGCGCGGCCATCTGAGCGGTGCCGCCCTGCCGGCTTATGTGCTCGATATTCCGGGCGGCTTTGGCAAAGTGCCGGTCAGCGCCGATCACTTCACCCCCGGCCCCCTGCCGGGCCAGTGGCAAGTCACCGACTGGCAAGGCCGCGTTCACGTTTACGACGACCCCGCGCCCTGACCGCACACCCCCCTTTCCCTTCGCCAAAGCCCCCGCTAGGGTGCGGCCATGACGTGGACCTTGCCCAATATCCTCACCGTGCTTCGCCTGCTCGCCGCGCCCGGCGTGGCGGTGATGTTTCTCTATTTCGCACGCCCCTGGGCCGATTGGTTTGCGCTGACGCTGTTCATTGTCGCCGCCATCACCGACTGGTTCGACGGCTATCTGG
>CAZPWV010000051.1:0-3150 GCA_964590825.1 uncultured Rhodobacter sp.
TGAGCGTGTAGTCGAACAGGTAATTGGTGAGCAGCGCCAGGGCGAAGCTGACCGCGAGGTTGACCACGCCGATCAGCACCAGAAAGGCAATTGGGGTGAAGGACAAAAGCTGCGCCAGCCAGACCCCCCAGAACCCGTAAAGCCAGCGCGTCTTTTCCCAGCCGAAGGCATCGGCGAAGAACTCGGTTATCGTGCCGGAACGGCCAAAAAGCAGGATCAGCGCCAGGCCGATGACGAAAGGCGGGGTGATGATCGGCAAGATCGTCAGCACGCGCAGGAATTTCTTGGCCGGAAAGGCGGTGCGGGTGAAGATCAGCGCAAAGGCCAGCCCCAGCGCCGTGGTGCCCGCCGCCGTGCCCAGGCCCAGCGCCGCCGAATTCACCGCCGCGCCGCAATAGCCCTTGCCGGTGACACAGGCCAAAGACCAGACCTCGGGGGCAAAGAACCGCGGCAGGAATTCAGACAGGCCCAGCCCCGCGCCGCCCTTCAGCTCGAAGGCGCGAATCAGGATGAAGCCCATCGGGTAAAAGACGAAAACCCCCACCAGCGCGACAATCGCCCCCACCATGCCGGTGATGAAAGCGTCGCCCCGGCCCCGGCCCAGCCCGGAAATGCCGGTGGTCAGCACGAACAAAAGCCCGGTGGCGGTGACAAAGGCCCCCGCCCCCATGCCGGGCTGGCTGGCGCCTTCAAACAGGCCCAGCCGGGTCGAATGGGCCAGCACGATCAGCCCCTGCGCCGCCATCAGCGCCAACCCCGCCGCACCGCTGACCACAAGCCCGCGCGCCGCGCGCAGCGGATCGCGCTGCCACGCCAGCACCGCCGCCGCGCCAAGCAGCCCAAGCAGCGGCGCAATCAGCCAACCCCGCCCCGCCAGCACCCAAAGCACCGCCGGGCGATCACCGCCAAAAAGCGTGGCCAGCCAGCCAAAACTCCAAAACCCGCCCGCCGTCATGTACCAAGGCAACAGGGCATAGCCCATCGCCCCGACAGCCAGCCAAAGCCCTGCCATGCGCCGCATCGCGTATCCCATCATGCAAAAGGCCCGCCCCGGCCGGTGCGGCGGGGCGGGCCGGGGGCGTCATTCTTCGAACGCGCCGCCCTTGGCCTTCACATCGGTCTCCCACCGCGCCAGAAGCCGCTCACGCGTGGCCGAGGCGCCATAGGTGGCGAAATCATAGTCGATCAGCTTGATCGAGGCCATGTCCGGGGCTTCGGGGTCGGTGGCCGCCGCCGGGTTCGAGGGAATGTTGAACACTCCCGCCTCCAGCCCGCGCGATTGCGCATCGGCGCTGGTGACATATTCCACCCATTTCTTCGCCGCCTCGAAATTTGGCGTGCCATTGATGACGGAAACCGCGCCGACTTCGTAGCCCGTGCCCTCGCAGGGCGAGACGATCTCGACCGGGAAGCCCTGCTTTTTCAGGTTGACCATGTCATGCATGAAGCCCACCGCAATGGTGGTTTCGCCGCGTGCGGCCATCTTGCCCGGCGCCGAACCCGATTTGGTGTTCTGGTTCACGTTGGCGCCGATTTCGGCCAGCAGCTTGAAGGCCTCGTCCTCGCCGAACAACTGCACCAGCGTGGCCAGTTGCGTATAGGCCGTGCCCGAGGATTGCGGGTTGGAAACGGTCACTTCGCCCTTGTATTCGGGCTTGGCCAGATCGCGCCAGCAGGCCGGGGCGGGCAGGCCCTTTTCGGCCAGAACCTCGGTGTTGTAGAGCATCCCGAGCAGGCCCACATGCACCCCGACGGCCTTGCCCCCGGTCATGTCGGCCATGTTCTGCGCCCAGCCCAGCAGCCCCGAGGTATCAACCCCGCTGGGCATGGTCAGCCCTTCGGCGGCGGCAATCAGATGCGGGTCACCGGTGCCGCCCCACCACACATCCACCTTGGGGTTGCCCGCTTCGGCGCGGATCTGCGCCAGCACCTCGCCGGTGGATTTGCGCACGATGGCGGTATCGATGCCGGTGTCGATCTTGAAATTCTGCGCCATCAGATCGCACCAGACCTGCTCGTTCGAGCAGACCACATTGAGCGTTTCGGCCAGAGCACCCGTCGCGCCAAGGCCAGCGGCCAGCGCCAGCGCGCTGATCGTGAATTTGTTCATTCTTTCCTCCTCCCGAGTGCCGGCCCTGTGGGGCAGGCGGGCCAACTGTGCCACCGGCCCGGCCCGCAAGCGAGACATTGCAGCGCTAACAGCACGGTGCCGGGCCGGGTATTTGATGAACACTGTTACAAACCCCCCCGGCGCGGCGGCAGCCGGGGCCGAACGGGGTTTGATGGCATTGCGCTTTGCGCCATGATGCGGCAGGCGCGGGGCACCCGGAGGAGGCGAGATGCACGAGAGGGCCGCAGAGAAGGCCGCAGAAAGGGCCGCAGGGGCGGATGAGGCCGCAACAGCGGCGCAGGGCCGGGATGCTGGCCATCCGGTGGTGGCGATCATCGATGACGACGCCGATCTGCGCAACACCGTGGCCGCGCTTCTGGCCGAGAACGGCTTTACCCCCATCGCCCTGCCCGACGGGGCCTCGTTCTTTGCGCTCGGCCCGGCGCCGGGGGTCGATCTGGCGCTGGTCGATCTGCGGCTGCGCGGTGAAAACGGGCTTGAGGTGGCGCTGGCGATCCGGGCGCGCTTTGGCCTGCCGATCGTCATGCTGACCGGGCGCGGCGACGAGATGGACAAGATCATCGGGCTGGAAGCCGGCGCCGATGACTACATGATGAAACCGTTCAACCCGCGGGAACTGCTGGCGCGGCTGCGCGCGGTGCTGCGCCGGGCGGGCCATCCGGCAATGGCGGCGCCCGACCGTTCGGCCAGCCAGATCCGTGCCTTCGGGGCGCTGCGCCTCGATCTGACACGGCGCGAATTGCTCGGCCCCGATGGCGCCGAAATTCCGCTGACCAATGCCGAATACCGGCTGTTGGACTATTTCCTGCGCCACCCCGAGCGGATCATCCCGCGCACCGAATTGCTGAGCGAGCTGGGCAACGACCTGTCACACTACATGGACCGCACCATCGATGTGCTGATCTTGCGGCTGCGGCGCAAGATCGAACCTGTGCCCGCCAAGCCCGTGCATTTGCAGACCCGCCGCGGGCTGGGCTATGTCTTCGTCACCGGAGCGGCCCCCGGATCGGCCCCCGGAG
>CAZPWV010000051.1:3160-8556 GCA_964590825.1 uncultured Rhodobacter sp.
GTGCGGGCCAGGCTGTTGTTTGCGCTGGCTTTTCTGGCGGTGTCCACGCTTGCCCTGGGGGCGGTGTCCTGGGCTGTGCTGTCGCGCAGCACCGAGCGGCTCGAGGCGCTGCACCGCAATACCCTGGCCGAGGTGGACCGTGCGCTGACGCTGTCGCGGCGCGGCGCCGATCTGGCAACGCTGGCGCCCTACCTGCTGACCCTGACCAGCCCGTTCCGCATCCGTCAGGATGGCGCGGCGGCCGAAGCGCTGATCGACGAAATCGCCAAGGGCCTGCCCGAGAAAAGCGGCCTGCAAGACCAGCTTGGGCAAAGCCGCGCTTCCATCGGCCGGCTGGTGCGGGAAACCGCGCGGCGCGCCGATCTGCGCGACCGCGGCCTGCGCATCAACGCCGATCTGGCCAATGCCGAGCGCCGTTTTGCCGCCCTCGCGGCCCCGCCCGAACCGGGCACGGCCCCGCCCGCCACAGCGGCGCAAGCGCAACAGGATTGGCTGGTGCTGCAACGGCTGGCGGCGGCGCTTCTGGGCGCGGGGCGGGCGGAAAACCTGATCGGCGTGGGCGAGTTTCACCGCGAATATGTGGGGCTGCTGGCGCGGGCGCCGACGGAGATGCCGCAGCGCAGCCCCGATCTGGCGCGGCTGCGGGCGATGGCCGAGGGCCCCGAGGGGCTGTTCGAGCTGCGCCGGCTGGAACTGGCCAGCCAGATCCGGGCCGAGGCGGCGCTGGTGCGCATCCGTCAGGGCGCCGCCGCCGTGACCGCCTATTCCGCCGCCACCACCGCCGAGGCGCAGGCCAATATCGCCGCCGAGCGCGCCCGCACCGCCACCTCGATGGCGCTGGCGAAATCGGCCATTCTGGCGATCGGCCTTGCCAGCGCGGCGCTGGCGCTGATGGCGGCACTGTTCGTCTCGGGCCATGTGACGGCGAACCTGCGGCTGATTTCCGATGCGATGATGCGGCTGGCCGCTGGCGACCGGCAATCGCGGCTGCCGCGCGGCGAGGATGCCGGCGACGAGATCGGCAAGCTGTTTCACGCCTTTCGCGCCTTTCGTGCCAATGCGCTGCGGCTGGACCGCTCGCACCGGCAGATGGCGCAGCGCGGGGCGCTTTACGAAAACATGATGGCCGGAATGAGCGACGGCATGGCCATTTTGTCCGAGCAGGGCACGGTGCTGGCGCAAAACCCGCGGCTGGCGCAGGTGCTGCGGGTCGAGCCGGCGGCCTTGCACGGCCGCCCGGTGCTGGCGGGGGTGATGGCGGCGGCGGGCTGGACGCTGAGCCGTGGTCCGGGGGGGTATGCCGATCTGGCCCGCCCCGATGGCCTGCGCGCCGAGGCGCGCGAAAGCGCGCTGCCCGGTGGCGGCACGGTGGTGCTGATCTCGGACGCCACCGAGCGGCGCCAGCTCGACGACCGGCTGCGCCAGATCCAGCGCATCGAGGCGCTGGGCAAGGTCTCGGGCGAGGTGGCACATGACTTCGGCAATATCCTGTCCACGATTTCGGGCAGCCTGCACCTGATGGACTCGGCCCCGCCGGCGCGGCAGGCGGCGCTGCGCCAGACCCTTGCCGGGGCGGTCGATCTGGGCATGTCGCTGACCCAGCGGCTGCTCTCCTTTGCGCGCCGCCAGCAGCTTGAACCGGAAACCGTCGATCTGGCCGGGCTGATCGAGGGGCTGGCCGATCTGATCGGCTTTGCCCTGCGCGACGAGATCACCCTGACGCTGGAGCTTCCGCCTGCGCCGCTCTTGGTGCGGGTCGATCCGGGCCAGCTTGAAAGCGCGCTTTTGAATCTGTGCCTCAATGCCGGGCAGGCCGTCGACGGGCCGGGGCAGATCACCCTGTCGCTCGGCGCCGAGGCCGGGCAGGCGGTGATTTCGGTGCGCGACAACGGCATCGGCATGACCGCCGAGGTGCTGGCCCATGCGATGGAGCCGTTCTTTTCCGCCCGCCGCGATGGCACCGGCACCGGGCTGGGGCTGGCCATGGTCTATGGCTTCATCCGCCAGTCGGGGGGCGATGTGACGATCACCTCGGCCGAAGGCAGGGGCACGACCGTGCGGCTGTGCCTGCCGCTCTGTCAGCAGACCGAGGCCGGGGCGCGGGCGTCGATCCGGCTGGGCCGTGTCCTGCTGGTCGAGGACGACCCGGCCGACATGGCACGGGCGCGTGCGATTTTGGCGCCACGGGCACAGGAGTTGATCTGCTGCCCCGATGCCGATGCGGCGCGGGGGCTGCTGGCCGGGCCGCAGCCGTTTGATCTGCTGCTCACCGATCTGACCTTGCAAAACCGCCCGGCCGGCTGGGATCTGGCCCGGCTGGCGCTGGCGCAGGCGCCCCCGATCCGCGTGCTGGTGGTGTCGGGGCATCTGCCCGACATCGTGCCGCCCGACATGGCCGCCGCGCCGCGCCTTGCCTGTCTGGCCAAACCCCTTGCGGCTACCGCGCTGCTGGCCGCGCTTTCCGATCTGACCCAAGACCCCCCGCCCCGCGAGGGCCGGACACCGAAAGGCCCCCCTGATGACGACCCTTCCTGAGGCGATCGTGTTCGATTGCGATGGCACGCTGCTGCTGACCGCCGATCTGCATTTCGAGGCGATTGCCGCCGCCACCGCCGCGCAGGGCGCCCCGATGGCGCGCGACTGGTATATGGGCATGACCGGGCTGGGGCGGCACGACCTTTTTGCGCGCTTTGCCGAAAGCCGGGGGGCGGCGGCGGTGCTGGCGCCGCTCGACCCGCAGCGTCTGGCCGAAGAGAGCATTGCCCAGACGTTGCGCCGCGCCGCGATGGCCCGGCCCAACCCGCCGGTGGCGGCGCTGGCGCGGCGCTGTGCCGGGCGGGTGCCGATTGCGGTCGCGACCAACAGCGAACGGCGCGTGGTTCATGCGCTGCTGGGCGCCACCGGCCTGCTGGAGATTTTCGACACCGTGGTCTCGCTCGACGACGTGTCGCAACCCAAACCGGCGCCCGAAATGTTCCTGCTGGCGGCGCGGCGGCTGGGCGTGGCCCCCGGCGGCTGCCTCGTGCTGGAAGACAGCGCGCAGGGGCTGCGCGCGGCGCAGGCGGCGGGAATGGCGGCGCTGGATGTGCGTCAGGCCGATGCCGTGGCGGAACTGGCGCAAATCTTCGCCCTGCCGGGCTGACCCCGGCCGCCCCGGCGCAAAGACGAAACGCCTGGGGGGCTGGTGCCGGCGGAGGGACTCGAACCCCCGACCCCCTGATTACAAATCAGACGCTCTACCATCTGAGCTACGCCGGCGCTGCGCCCGAAATAGCGCCCCCGACCCGGCTGTGCAAGCTTTGCCACGCCGAAAGCGGTTTGCCTGCGGCCCGATCCGCCGCTATGCTGCGGCAGAGCAGAAAGGGACGCAGATCCATGCAGCTGGCCTTCCACCTCGGCGCCCATGCCACCGACGACGAGCGGCTGATCCGCACCCTGGCCGCCAACCCCGAGGCGCTGGCCGCCGCCGGTTCCCATGCACCCGCGCCGCGGGCCTATCGCAGCGCGCTGCGTGATGCGCTGATCGCGCTCAAGGGGCGCCCCGCCGATGCCGAAACGCAGGCCCGGCTGCTGTCGGCCTGCGAAAGCGGTGCCCCCGCCACGGTCGGGCGGCTGATCTTCAGCTACGAGAATTTCCTGGCGCTGCCCGATCGCGCCATCACCGGCGCCGGGCTTTACCCTGCCGCCGCCGACAAGCTGGCACCGCTGGCCAATCTGTTTCCGCAAGGCCAGACCGAGTTTCACCTTGGCCTTGTCAACCCCGCCGTGCTGATTGCCGCGCTGGTGGCCCGCCAGCCCGCGCGCAGCTACGACGATATCCTGTGCGGGCACGACCCGCTGGCGTTGCGCTGGGGGCCGGTGCTGACGCGGATGGCCGAGGCCGCCCAGGGCTGCGGCGCGCGGCTGGTGGTGTGGTGCAACGAAGACCTGCCGCTGGTCTTTCCCGAGGTTCTGCGCGGTCTGGGCGGGGTGGATGCGACAACGCCACTGGCGGGCGAAGCGGCGGTGATCGAAGAGATCATGACCGACGAAGGCCGGTTGCGGCTGCGCGGCTACCTGGCGCAGCACCCGCCGCAAACGGTCGAACAGCGGCGCAAGGTGGCCATGGCCTTTCTTGACAAATTCGCCCGTGCCGAGGCGCTGGAGGCCGAAATCGCCCTGCCCGGCTGGAGCGACGACACCGTGGCGCAGATCAGCGCCGCCTATGACGCGGATGTGGCGCAGATTGCAACGCTTGCCGGGGTCAGCTTTGTGACGCCCTGACCGCAACAGCCGCAGCCCGGTCCGGGAAACGGCCTCCCGTGCCGGTCAAGGCCTCGGGGCCGGTTTGAAAGCCGCGGCCAAGGCCTCGGGCCGCGCGGCTCTAACTGTCAGTTTTCGAACATTTCCCCGCGTTGCACGGCGAAAACAAGCCAAAAACCTGCACTTTTCGCATATTTCCGCCGCGGCGCGCCCGGATCAGACCATCCCGAGCGCGGCTTTGTAAATATCGAGGATCGCCTCTTCTTCGGCCAGATCGTTCTTGTCGCGTTTGCGCATGGCGATGATCTTCTTCATCACCTTGGTGTCGTAGCCGCGCGCCTTGGCCTCGCTCATCACCTCTTTTTGCTGCTCGGCGATGTCTTTCTTTTCGGCCTCGAGATGTTCGAACTGCTCGATGAACTGGCGCAGCTCATCGGCGGCGACATTGTAGGGGGCATCGTTGGGCATGGCATCCTCGCTGGCATGGGTCGCCTCTCCCTACCCAATGCCCGCGCCTGCAGCAAGCGCCCGCTGCACCGGCCCGCAACTTGGCGCCGATCCGGCCACCAGATCGGGCCACCAGATCGGGCCACCAGATCGGGCCACCAGATCGGGACAGCGGCATCCCCGCGCACCGAAGCCATGGCTTGCCAAGCCCGGCCGGTCGCGGTAGCGGGGGGCAAAGCGGAGGGCGCAATGGACATTCTGATCTGGGCGGGGGCGGCGGTATCGCTGGCGGGGCTGGCGGGCATCGTCTGGTGCATTCTGGCGATTGCCGCGGCAAAACGCGCGGGACTGGCCGATGACGCCCTGCGCGGGCGGCTGAAATCGGTGGTGGCAATCAACCTTGGCGCGCTGTTCACCTCGGTCATCGGGCTGATGATGGTGGTTTTGGGCATCACCCTCGGCTGAGGGCCAAACCCAAGCGACGGCTAGAGTTCGGCAAAACTGCGCCCGTTGCGGATCAGCACGTCAAGCAGGCGCACCGGCGGCGGCGCCCCTTCCTCGGCCAGCGCCCGCAGCCGCTTGCGCAGCGCCAGCAAGCCGCCGCGGTCGGCCTGAAACATCGGCCCGCCGCGATGCGGTGCCAGCGCCAGAAACGCCCCCGCCACCAGATCGAGATCGCTGGCGCGATGCGCCGCCCCCTGTTGCAG
>CAZPWV010000051.1:8566-8936 GCA_964590825.1 uncultured Rhodobacter sp.
CCGCCCCCGCCCCGGCCAACTCTGCCAGAACCCGCGCGACGATTTCGGCCGCGGGCAGGGCTTGCGGCTCGACCCCGGCCTCGCGCCGCAAGGCCGCCAACACCGCGCCCTCCTCGGCCATCGGCTCGCCCAGCGCCGCCCCGGCCGGGTAGTCGATCACCCCCGCCCCACCGGCGCGCCCGTCGCGGCCCTCCAGCGCAAGCCAGCTCAGCCAGGGGCCGGGCGCAAAGCCAAAGGGCGCCAGCCGCGCCCGCGTTTGCCCCAGCCCGAGCCGGTCGAGCCGCGCAAAGGGCCCCTCGCCAAAGCCCCACTCGGTCAGCGCCGCATCCACCGCCTGCGGACGCGCCCCGGCCAGAACCGCGCGCTCGGC
>CAZPWV010000051.1:8946-10575 GCA_964590825.1 uncultured Rhodobacter sp.
AAAACCGCCTCCAGCCGCGCGGCCAAGCCGGTGCCATGCACCACCACCGCGCCCTCGGCCCGCAGCACCGCCGCCAGCCGGCGCAAGCGCTCTGCCACCGCCTCGGGATCGGGCACGGGATCGGGCACGGACTTGGCCGCGCCATCGGCCGACCGTGGCGCCGCCCAGACCAGCGCCAACCCACGCGCGCGGGCAAAGCCCAGCTCGGCCCCGCGCGGCGCCACGGCGCTCAGCGCCAGAACCCCCGGCGCAGGCGTGCTGCCCCGCAGCGCCGCCAGTTCCCCGGCATCGGCGGGCGTGGCCAGAATCAGATCGGCCGCAAGCGGATCGGCTGCCCCCAGTTCGGCGGGTTGCGCCACCAGATCCAGCCGCGCCCAGTCGGCATCGCGGCGCGCGGCGCTGACCCGGCCCGCCTGCACCGCCGCCTCCTGCGCCTGCGCCACGGCGGTGACCGCCGCCTGCAACTGCGCCGGATCGGTGGCGCCAAAGCGCACCGTCACGCCGCGCCCGATCAGCGCCAGCGCCAGCCGGTCGGGTTGGTTCCACAGCCCGACCCGGTGGACCGGCGGCACCGGCGCCGTAGCCGCAAGCCCGGCCAATTGCCCGCCCGCCTGCTGTGCCGCCGCCAGATAGCGCAGCGCCGCCGCCGCGGGAGCGGCAGCAAGATCTTGAAATGCAACGGTTTCAAAGGCCAAGGCCGCGTCGAACGGCAGCAGCAGGGCGGCCTCGGCCACATCGATCAGCCGCGCCGCCGTGGCCGCAAGCGGGCCCTGCATCAGCCGCGGACGCGCCGCGGCAAGCGCATCGAGCGCGGCGCCGGGAGCCTCCAGCGCGCCCTCTCGCGGGGCAAAGGGCGCCGCCGCCCCCAGCGCCGCCACCCGCAGCGCCTCGGTCAGCGCCGCCGTTTCGATCGTGCCCTCCGAGGCGACCGCATCGCAAAGGCCCAGCGCCATCGCCGCCTCGCCCTGTACGGCACGCCCGGCAAGCACGAAATCGAGCGCCGCCACCGCCCCGACGCGCCGCACCAGACGCACCAGCGCCCCGGCAGCGGGCAAAAGGCCAAGGCCGAATTCGGGGCAGACAAAACGGGTGCTGGCCAGCGCCAGCCGCAGCCCCGCCGCCTGCGACAGCGCCAGTGCGCCGCCTGATATCGTGCCCGTCAGCACCGCAACGACCGGCACCGGCGCAAAGGCGATGCGGGTGCACAGCGCGCCAAGATCGGGGCCGCCGGGGCCGGGGGCGTAATCCTGCGCCGGATCGCGCGCCTGCGGCCAGCCCCCCGGCTCGGCCCGCAGCACGATAGCCTTCAGATCGGCGGCAGGTTCGGCGGCAGGTTTGGTTTCGGGGGCGGCTTCGGGGGCGGCTTCGGCGGCGGGCGCAACCGGGGAAGGACGCGGGGGCCGGGCCGGGGCCAGCGCGGCATCGAGCGCCCCGTCCAGCGCCTCGCCCAGCGCGGCGCGCAGACCGGCGTCAAAACCCGCGCCGACCGGCCCGCTGCCCAGAGAGATCAGCGCCACGCCCTCGCGCCGCTGCAACCTGACCCGTCGCGCCATTGCCCTCGCCCTCACCCTCGCCCGTGGTATGCGCCGATCTTACGGCAGGCACGCGGCACCGCAAGGGAAAGGCGCG
>CAZPWV010000052.1:0-10425 GCA_964590825.1 uncultured Rhodobacter sp.
CTTGGCGACGGGCGGGGCAAAGGCGCCCATCTTGAAGCCCGCCTGCGCGTTGAAGCCCGAGATTTCCCACGAGCCGGCCGGGTAGATCGCGGCGCGGCCAAGGGTAAAGAGGTTCTGGCTGTCGGGGTAGGTCTGCGCCTCGAACCCGTCGCCCAGATAGTCTTTCCACTTCGCCAGTTGGCGATAGGGGGCGACCCAGCCCTCGTCGGTCAGCTTTTGCGTGCCGGCAATCAGCGCCTTGCGGCCTTCCTCGCCCTTCCAGTAGTTCGGGCCGATGTTGTTATAGCCCATGGTGGCGGCTTCCCACTGGTCGGCGGTGCCCATGGCCATCGGAATATAGGTGCCGTCGGCCTTGATCTTTTCAAGCGCGGCGAAGAATTCCTCTTCGGTGGTGGGCACGGCCAGGCCGAGCGCGTCAAAGGCATCCTTGTTGTAGATGAAGCCGTGGATCACCGAGGCCATCGGCACGCAGAAGGTGGCCGCGCCGTCATCGGTCTGCCAGGCCGATTTCGCCACATCGGAGAAATTCGCCATCGCGCCAAGGCCGCTCAGGTCGGCCAGCTGGCCCTTGGTGTAAAGTTCAAGCGAGGCGTCAAACGGGCGGCAGGTAATCAGGTCACCCGCCGAGCCGGCATCGAGCTTGGAATTCAGCACGGCGTTGTATTCGGCCGGGGCCGAGGGCGCGAAAACCACCTTGATGCCGGGGTTGGCGGCCTCAAACGCGGGAATGATCTTGTCTTGCCAGATCGTCAGATCGTCGTTGCGCCAGCTTTCAATGGTCAGCGTCACGTCTTCGGCCCAGGCGGCGCCCGAAATGAGCGTGCTGGCCAGAAGCGCGAGTTTCAGCGAATTCTTCATCTCCGTCTCCTTGTTGGTCGTTATCGTTTGCCTTCCAGAGCGGGGGGCAAATGCCCGCCGCTTTGTTCCAATGCGGCCCGTGCCGCCTCGGGGGTTGCCCCCCGCGCCACCAGAATGGCCGGTTTCACCGCGCCGCCCGTGGCGGCCAGTGCCGCCTCGGCCCCGGCCTGCGCCACCCCCGCCAGTGCCATGACGATGCGCGCGGCGCGGCCCGTCAGCTTGGCGTTGTCGGCCACCACATTGACCATGTAGCCGTCATGCACATGGCCCAGCCGCAGCCCGACCAGCACCGACAGCATGTTCAGCGCCACCTTTTGCGCCGTCGCCGCGCCCATCCGGGTCGAGCCCGAAATCACCTCGGCCCCGGTCTCGATCCGCACCGCAATATCGGCCAGCGCCAGAAGCGGGCTTTGCGCGACATTGGCAAACCCCACCACCCGCGCGCCGCGCGCCTGTGCCGCCTGCGCGACCGCCAGCGCATAGGGCGTGGTGCCCGAGGCCGACAGCACCAGAACCACATCGCCCGGCCCGATCTGCGCGGCGCAGACATCGGCCAGGGCCAGTGCGGGGTCGTCCTCGACCGCGCCTTGCATATGCAAGAGCGCCGCCGTGCCACCGGCAAACAGGATCGGCGTGCGGGACGGGTCGATGCCGAAGGTTCCGGCCAGCTCCAGCCCGTCGGCCAGCGCCATCAGCCCCGACGACCCCGCTCCGGCATAGGCCAGCCTGTGCCCGGCGAGAAGCGCGGCAGCGGCGGCATCGGCGGCGGCCTCGATCGCGGGCAGGGCCGGGCGCAGCGCCGCCAGCGCCGCAGTTTGCGCGGCCAGCAATACGGCCAGAACCTCCGCCGCCGGGCGGGTCTGCAACCCGTCGGAATCCGGGTGCCGTGCTTCGGTGCTGGCTGCGCTCATCGAATCTCCCCCTTGGGGTGGAATAATGCCAAAGTAATACCAATTGTAAAGCCTTTTGTTGTTTTACACTGCAAACGCAGAAAAACGGCGAAAATCAGATTGATCTTTCGCAAATGGTATTGTTTTGGTATCGTGCCGCAAAAGGGAGTCGCCATGGCGCTTGTGTTGGGAATCGATGGCGGTGGCAGCGGCTGCCGCGCCGCCTTGGCCGAGGTCTCGGGGGCGCGGCCGGACCCGGTGATCGCGGTGATCGGGCTGGCCGAAGGCGGCCCAGCCAATATCGCCTCGGACCCGGAGGCGGCGCTGGGCAATATCGTGGCGGTGGCGCAAGCGGCGCTGGCACGGGCCGGGCAGGATCCGGCGCTTCTGGCCGAGGTGCCGGTGGTGCTGGGGCTGGCGGGGGCCAATCTGGGCGCTGCGGCGGCGCAGTTGCGGGCGCGGCTGCCCTTTGCCCATGCGCGGATCGTGACCGATGCGGCCACGGCGGCGGCGGGGGCGCTGCGCGGCGCCGAGGGCATCGTGGCGGCGATCGGCACCGGGTCGGTTTTCGTGCGCATCCGCGCCGGTGCGATGGCGCAATTCGGCGGCCATGGCTTTCGGCTGGGCGATTATGGTTCGGGGGCGGTGCTGGGGCGCGAGCTGCTGGCGCGGGCGCTGCGCGCGGCCGACGGGTTCGTGCCGATGACGCCGCTGCTGGCGGCGGTGCTGGCGGAACTGGGGGGCGTCGAGGGGGTGATTGCCTTTGGACTGCGGGCGGCGCCGGCCGATTATGCCCGCTTGGCGCCACGCATCGTGGCCGGCGACGACCCGGCAGCGGCCGGAATTTTTGCCGCGGCGGTGCAAGAGATCGGCGCGGTGATTGCGCATCTGCAAGGCGGTGCCGATCTGCCGGTGGTGTTTCTGGGCGGGCTCGGCCCGGCCTATGCGGCGGCGCTGGGGGCACGGTTTTCGCTGCGCGCGGCGCTGGGCACGGGGCTTGACGGCGCGCTCTGGCTGGCCGCGCAAGAGGGGGTGTGATGGAAAACCTGTTCTCGACCGAGGGGTTTGACGACACCGGCGGCGGGCCGCTTTACCTGCAATTGCAACGCCGGATTGCCGAGGCCATCGCCTCGGGGCGGCTGAAGCCGGGCGACAGCCTGCCGCCCGAACGCGAGATGGCGGCGCTGACCGGGCTGTCGCGGGTGACCGTGCGCAAAGGGGTCGAGGCGCTGGTGGCGGCGGGGCAGATCGTGCAGCGGCGCGGCTCGGGCACATTCGTGGCGCCACGGGTGGAAAAGCTGGAACAGGCGCTGTCGCTTTTGACCTCGTTCACCGAGGACATGGCGCGGCGCGGGCGCAGCGTGGAAAGCCGCTGGATGGCGCGGGGGGTGCACGCGCCGACGCCCGAAGAGGTGATGGCGCTGGGCCTTGGCGCGGGCGACCGGGTGGCGCGGCTGGAACGGGTGCGCTCCTCCGACGGGGTGCCGCTGGCGATCGAGCGCGCCTCGCTGCCCGCCGCGATCCTGCCCGACCCCGAGGTGGTGACCGGCTCTCTTTACACCTTGCTGGAAACCCGCGCGGCGCGGCCGGTGCGGGCGGTGCAGCGGATTTCGGCGGCCAATCTGGGGCCGCGCGACGCGCAGTTGCTGGCGGTGCCCGAAGGGGTGGCGGCGCTGAAGATCGAGCGTGTCTCCTATCTGCCCTCGGGCCGGGTGGTGGAATTCACCCGCTCGATCTATCGCGGCGATGCCTATGATTTCGCGGTGGAACTGAAACTGGCACCCGGCGCGGACCGGCCCGAGACGGGCGCATCCGGCGCGGCAGGCCCCGAAGCCGAAAGGAACCCCGAATGAGCAAGTCCGAGAGTTTCATGGCCCGCGAGGTGGCGGAAATTCCGCAGGCGGCAGAGCGTTTCCTGCGCGGATCGGCGGCGGCGGTGAGGTCTGCGGCGGCGGCGCTGCGCGCCCGCGCCCCGGCGTTGGTGGCCACGGTGGCGCGGGGGTCTTCGGATCACGCGGCAACTTATCTGAAATATGCCATCGAGTTGGAGGAAGGCGTGCCCGTGGCCTCGGTCGGGCCCTCGGTCGCCTCGATCTACAACCGCCCCTTGCGGCTGGGCGGGGCCGCCTGCATCGGCATTTCGCAATCGGGCCGCAGCCCGGACATCGTGGAAATGATGCGCGCGGCGGGGGCGGGGGGGGCGCTGACCATCGCCATCACCAATTTCGACGACAGCCCGATGGCGCGGGCCTCGGCGCATTGTCTGGCGCTTCATGCGGGCGAGGAAAAATCGGTGGCGGCGACAAAGACCTTTGTCACCTCGGTGCTGGCGGGGCTGGCGCTCTTGGCCGAATGGCGCGACGATGATGGGCTGCGCGCGGCGCTGGCGGCGCTGCCCGAAGCGCTGGCGCAGGCGGTGGTGCTGGATTGGGAACCGCTCTCGGCGCGGCTTTCGCGGGCCGGTTCGGCCTTTGTGCTGGGGCGCGGCCCCGGCTTTGCGGTGGCCTCCGAGGCGGCGCTGAAGTTCAAGGAGACCTGCGGCATCCATGCCGAGGCCTATTCGGCGGCGGAGGTGTTGCACGGCCCTGCCGCCATCGTTCAGGCGCAATTCCCGGTGCTGGCGCTGGGGGTGGAAGATGCCGCGCTGCCGCAGCTGGTGGCCACCGCCGAACGGCTGGCGGGGCAGGGGGCGGATGTGTTTCTGACCGGGGCGGCGGCACAGGGGGCAACCCGTCTGCCGATGGTTGGCGGGCTGCACCCGCTGGTGGCGCCGCTGGTGACGATCGCGGGGTTTTATGCCTGTGTCGAGGGGCTGGCGCGGCGGCGCGGCTTTGACCCCGACACGCCGCCGCATCTGCGCAAGGTGACGGAGACGGTGTGATGGGTCAGCGCGCGGCAGAGCCGCATGATCTCGAGCCGGGTGCGGGGCCGGGTGCGGGGCCGGGTGCGGAAGTGGGTGCGGGGCTGGACCGGGCGGTCTATGCGGGCGCACGGATCTTCGATGGCGAGCGCTTTCACGATGGCGCCGCGCTGGTGGTTGAGGCGGGGGTGGTTTCGGCCCTGCTGCCCGAGGCCAAGGCGCCCCCCGTCACGCATCGGGTTTCGGGGCTGCTCGCCCCGGCCTTTCTGGATTTGCAGATCAATGGCGGCGGCGGGCGGATGGTGGGGCCGGACACCGATGTGGCGGCGCTGACGGCGATATGCGCCACCCATCGCGGTCTGGGCGCGGTGGGGGTCTTGCCGACGCTGATAACCGACACGCCCGAGGTGGCGGCGCGGGTGATTGCGGCGGGCATCGCGGCGGCGCGGCAGGGCGTGGCCGGGTTTCTGGGGCTGCATCTGGAGGGGCCGCATCTGGACCCGCGGCGCAAGGGCGCGCACGAGCCGGGGCTGATCCGCCCGATGCAGCAAGACGATCTTGACCGTCTGTGCGCGGCGGCGGCGCAGTTGCCGGCGCTGATGGTGACGCTGGCGCCGGCTGCGGTGAGCGCCGAACAGGTGGCGCGGCTGGCGGCGGCGGGGGTGGTGGTCAGCCTTGGTCATGCCGAATGCAGCCTGGCCGAGGCCGAGGCCTGTTTTGCCGCCGGGGCGCGGGTGGCAACGCATCTCTTCAACGCGATGAGCCAGTTGGGCAACCGCGAACCGGGGCTGGTGGGGGCGGTGCTGGGCGGCACGGCGCGGGCCGGGCTGATTGCCGATGGCATCCATGTGCATCCGCGCACCATGGCGCTGGCGTTGCAGGCCCGCAGCGAGGGGATATTCCTGGTCTCCGACTGCATGGGTTTTGCGGGAACCGATCTGGCGGAAATGGAGCTGAACGGCCGCCGGGTGCTGCGCCGCGACGGGCGGCTGACGCTGGCCGACGGCACTTTGGCGGGGGCCGACCTGAGCCTGCCGCAGGCGGTGGCGGTGCTGGTGCGCCGGCTGGGCATTGCCCCCGAACGCGCCCTGCGCATGGCCAGCGCCGAGCCGGCCCAGGTTCTGGGTCTGGGCGGGCGCTATGGCGCGTTGCACCCCGGCCGCCGGGCCGAGATCGTGCATCTGGACGCGGATTTCGGCTTTTGCGGCAGTTTCGGGTTGGGCCAGACCGGAGGCTAGACCGGGGGCCCGCGCTGAGGGCCAGACCGAGGGCAGACCGGGGGCCAAACTGGGGGCCAAACTGGCGGCCAGCGCTGCGGGCGGGGCGCCGATCAGCGCAGCGGCATGAAGATCAGCGTCGCCGCCCCGCCCAGCGAGCGGTTGAACAGGGGCCGTCGCGCCTGCAAGATTGCCTGCGCGCGGGGCTCGCCAAAGCGGCGCGCATAGGGCTCGAGCCAGACCAGAAACTGGCCATCGCCGACAAAGGGGGTGATCTGCGCCCCGCTGCCGCCATGGCCCAGCACCACCGCAGGATCCGCCAGCGCCTCCAGCGTGCGCCCCACCACATCATGCAGGCTGACCCCCGCCGCGCTGCGCAGCGCATAGGCCGGGTAGCCCTGCCGCTCCAGCAATTCGGCCAGAAACACCAGATAAAGCGTGGCGAAATTCTGGTAATGCGCGGCCCGCCGCCCGCGGATCATCTCAAGGCTGAGCCAGCCGCCGTCATGGGTCAGATCGAGCCCGGTCAACAGCGCCCTTGCGCCATATTGCAGCAAGGCGTCATCGCGGTTCATCACCCCGATGATCGCCGCATAGACCCCCCGACGATAGAAATGGTTGTTGCAGCAGGCGGTGCTGGGCAAGCCGGTGATCGCCATGTGCCGATGCGCAAAACGCACCATCCAGGCGTCGATCAGCGCCAGATCGGCCTCGCGCTCGGGCACCTGGTCGCGCAGGGTCGAAAGCGCCAGCGCGGCGGCGAACATCGAGCTTTCGACGGTGTACCAGGCCTGTGGCGTTTCGGGGCTGTACACATAGCCTTCCAGCGCCCCGGCGCGGGCCCATTTGGCCAGCAGGTCAACCAGGCAATCGGCGTGATAGCGATCCTCGGCCACCAACTGCGCGGCCGCCAGTTCGCTGACCGTGGTCTCGAAGCGCAAGAACAGTTGCGCCGCCTCGCGCCAGGCCGGGTTGTCGACGTAAAACCCCGGAATGCTGAACTGGCGGTCGGGCATCGGCAGGGCCAGCGCCTCGCGGCAACTGACGCCAAATCGCCAGCGGGCGATTTCGTCGCGCAAGAGCGGGTCTTGCGCCTGGCGCAGATCGGCCCGGCGTGCCGGCACGTCGAAATAGCTTGCCGCCGGATCGGTGACGCGAAACCCCGCCACATCCAGCGCCAGCACGTGCGGAAAGACCTCGGCCCCGCTCAGCCGTTCCTCGGCGCCCGGCCCGGTCGCCAGCAAAGCCAGTGCAAGCGTCAGGGCAAGCGCCCGACCCGGCGCCCGACCCAGCGCCAGAGCCGCGCGCCGCAACGGCCGCGCCCCGGTCATGGGGCGGCCCTGCTGCCCGTCGGGGGTGCGGGCTGGGGCGCCGTCTGCGGTGCGGGCTGGGGCGCGGTTGCCAAAGGCTCCGGCGTGGGGCCTGCAAAGGGCAGCGCCCGGCGCAGCACCACATTGAAAGGCTGGCCGATGTCGCCCGGCCCCAGCACCGTGCCGTCTTCGGGCAGCAGCAGCACCGAGGCCAGCGTCGGTTCGTTGCGCAGCCAGTCGGGAAAGCCGACGCGCGGCTGCTGCTCGGGGCTCAGGCTGACCCGTTCGATGCGTGCCGCGAATTGCCGCGCGCTGCCGGGCTGGCTGACCAGCGCCCGCTGCCCGGCAAACAGCCCGCCCGCCGCCTCCAGTTTGACCAGCGCCTCGATGCGCAGCGCCTCGGGGGTGCTGCGGGCCAGCGTTGCCACCACCTCGCCCGCCGTCACCCAGGCGCCATCTTCCTGAAACCACTGCACCGAACAATCGCAGGGGGCATAGCCGCGCAAGGCCGCGCGGCGCAGATCAAGCGCCTTGATCTGGCCCTGAAGCAGGCTCAGTTCCAGCGCGCTCGAGGGCGCAGGGGCTGTCTCGGGCGCAGAGGCCGGCGCATCGGTGTCGGGGCCGATGTCGGGGCCGATGTCGGGGCCGGTGTCGAGCCGGGCGAGCTTCAGCGGTTGCGCCAGCGGTTGCGCGGTGACGGCCTCGAGCGTGGCGGCCTCGAGCGTGGCGATCCTTGCACCGATTTCGGCATGGGCGGCCTCGAGCGTGGCCACCGAGATGCGATAAAGCGGCGCATCGCGGGCCACCTGCACCCCGGCGGCGCGCAACTGGCTGTCGAGTTGGCCCATCTCGGCGGCGCGCAGATCGATGCGCGGCGCGGTGACGGTGGCAAAGGCGGCGGGCAGAAAGGCGATCTTGTCGTAAAGCGCGACGCCGACATAGCCAAACGAGGCCACGATCACCAGAACCGAGGCCGCAAGGCTGAGCCGGTTCCACCGCCGCCGCGCGGTGGTGCCCGAAGCCGCGCCTTGCGGATGCACTCCGGCGCCGGAACCGGGGCCGGAGGCGGTGGCAAAGGTCGGATCGTCGGCGGTCTCCAGCACCTCGGCGGGCGAGGCGACAAGCCCGGTGTGATAGCTGCGCATGATCCGCCGCAGCGCCTCGCGGTGGGCGGGGGCCAGGTCGCAATAGCTCAGCGTCATGGTGCGGTCCGAGGCGCGGCGGTCGCGGGCACTGACCTTGGCGCGCAGCTTCACCTCGAAGACGAAGCCATGCAGTTCGACGCGCAGCAAGATCGGCACGATGCGCCCGATCGGCAGGGTGGGCGGCGGCGGCGAGGCATCGGGCATCACCGGCGTGGCATAGACCAGCATCTCCTCGAGCGAGAAGGAAATGCCCTCGTAGAGCACCAGATCGTGGACCGCGTAGAACGGCAGATGCACGGCGTGGCTGCGCTGATGCGAGCGCGAGATCAGCTCGACCCGCGCAAAGCCTTCGGCCGGGGGCGCGCTGGCGGCCGGATCAATTGCCGGATCGGGGCCCGGTTCGGGGGCCCGTTTGGGGGCGATGGAGCGGTGCGGTTGCGGCATGAGGGGCGGCTCCATCGGGTCAGGGCCGCAACAGCCCGGCCAGATCGGCCAGGGTTCCGGCGCCAAGCGGGTCAAGCACGCCCGTCAACATGCCCACGCCCAGGGTGAACAGGCCGATCACGGCCAGGTGCAGGGCGTGGCCGGTGCGGGTTTCCAACCGGCCCTGCGCCTGTGCCGCGATCGCCTGACGGGTCCAGCTTTGGCGGTCGAGGTGGAAGGTCAGCGAGGATTTCAGCACCGCCCCCCAAAGCTGGTTGTAATACATCAAGAACGGCCAGGACGGGCTGAAGGCGCCGTAATGCAGCCCCGCCGCGAGTGCCATCAGGCTGCGCGTGGCCAGCGCAAGGGCCAGATAATAAAGCACAAAGACCGGGCTGTAGAAGGCCGCCAGCAGCGCGGTGGCAATCGGCCCGGTCAGCGCTGTCCAGATCGAGACGCGCTGATCGATCAGCGCCCACCACAGGAACGGCCCGGTCACCCGTGGCCCCAGCGCGATGGCCCGGCCATTGGCGCGCAGCATATTGCCGAACCAGCGGCTCATCAGCCGGGTGGTGGCGGGCAAAAACCGCCCCGGTGCCGGCAATTCCTCGATGCCGGTGGCCAGCACGTCGGGAATGTAGAGCATCCGCCGCCCCTCGCTGAGCACCTGAAACCAGGTGCTCTTGTCGTCACCGGTCAGAAAGCGGATCGGCCCCAGCCGCCAATGCCCGATGCTGTCATGCTCGACACGGTGCACGAAAGCCTCGGAAATGGCGATTTCGGTGCGAAACAGCGAGAACCGCCCGGTCAGCACCATGAGCCGCTGCGACAGCGCCATCGAGGCCATCAGCGCGTGACGCTGCGCCATCCGCAGCACAAACCAGTTGCGCGCCAAAGACCCGCCGCTGACCTCGGCGGCATTGTTGGTGGTGGCGGCGGCCAGGCCCGGATCGGCGGTGAAAAACGGCACGCTGCGGGCCAGCGCATCGGGCCCAAGCACGATGTCGCCATCCATCAGCACGGTCAGCGTCCCGGCGGCGGGCAGATCGCGGGCGATGGCGCGCAGGGCCTCGCCGATGGCCAGACGCTTGCCGGCGCCGTTCTGGAACTGCGCGCAAAGGCGCAGCCCCGGCGGCGCACCGGCCTCGGCAAAGACCCGGTTCAGCAGGCGCACATCGCGGTCGGAGGTGATCGAGGCGATGATCGTGGTGGGCCGCCCCGAGGCCTGCGCCGCCGCAAGCAGCGCCCGGTAGCAGCGCATCAGCAGCGCCGCCTCGATGTCGTAAGACAGCACCACGACGTAAATATGCGGCACCGGGCAAAGACCGGGGCCGGGCTGCGCCTCGACGGCGGCCCGCAGCCGCGGAAAGCGGCGGCGCAGATAGATCGCGGCGCGGATCTGATGCAGCCCCCACCAGCCGTAGCGCCAGCTCGCCACCGCGCCGATGGTCAGAAAGAACGGCGCCACCGAGGCCGGGCGCGGCTGGGCCAGGGCAAAATGCCAGATCGCAAGCCCGAAGAGCAGCCAGACCGCCCACCAATGCAGCGCCTCGGGGGCGACCGGGCGCAGCCAGCGCGGGCGGCGCAACCCGCCGCTGCGCGCGGGCACCGGGGCCAAGGTCCAGTCCGACGGCTCCGGCGCGGACTGGAGCCGCGGCGGTGTCGGTGCCGGCTGGAAGGACCAGGACGACGACGGCTTCGGCCAGGGTGGCGCCACCGTGC
>CAZPWV010000053.1:0-3186 GCA_964590825.1 uncultured Rhodobacter sp.
GTGCAGATGGGCGTTTTCGGGGAAGAGTTCCTTCATCTTCGCGTCGGTCTTGTAGATGTCTTCGGGGTCCCCCGAGAGCGCCACCCAGCGAAACGGGCCGATGCCGCGACAAAACAGCGGGCGGATGCAGGCGGGCACGAATCCGGGAAAGGCGAAAGCGTTCTCAAGCCCCTCCTCAAGCGCCATCTGCCGGATATTGTTGCCATAATCGAGCGTGGGCACGCCGGCGGCGTGAAAGCCCACCATCGCCTCCACCTGCGCCCTCATGCTGGCGCGGGCGGCGCGTTCAACGCGTGCGGGCTCGGTTTCCTGCGCGGCGCGCCATTCGGCCAGACCCCAGCCCAGCGGCAGATAGCCGTGCACCGGGTCATGCGCCGAGGTCTGATCGGTCACGATATCGGGGCGGCCACCCGGCAGGGCCTCGCCCGCCTGCATCCGGCGCAGGATTTCGGGGAAGACCTCGGCGGCATTGCCGATGAGCGCGACCGATTTCGCCTCGCCCGCCGCCGTCCAGCGGCCGATCATCGCCAGCGCCTCATCGAGGCTATGGGTTTTCGCATCGCAATAGCGGGTGCGGATGCGGAAATCGGCCCGCGTTTCGTCGCATTCGACGGCCAGACAGCAGGCCCCCGCCATCACCGCCGCCAGCGGCTGCGCCCCCCCCATGCCGCCCAGCCCCGCGGTCAACACCCAGCGCCCGCTCAGAGTGCCGCCGTAATGCTGGCGCCCGGCCTCGACAAAGGTCTCATAGGTGCCCTGAACAATGCCCTGCGTGCCGATGTAGATCCATGAGCCCGCCGTCATCTGGCCATACATCATCAGGCCCTTGCGATCGAGTTCGTTGAAATGCTCCCATGTCGCCCAATGCGGCACGAGGTTGGAATTGGCAATCAGCACGCGGGGCGCGTCCGGGTGGGTGCGAAACACCCCCACCGGCCTGCCCGATTGCACCAAAAGCGTCTCGTCGGCCTCCAGTTGGCGCAGGCTCGCACAGATGCGGTCGAAATCTTCCCAGCTGCGGGCGGCCCGGCCGATGCCGCCATAAACCACCAGCTCATGCGGGTTTTCCGCCACATCGGGGTGCAGGTTGTTCATCAGCATCCGCAGCGGCGCCTCGGTGAGCCAGCTTTTGGCGCTGATCTCGGGGCCGGTGGGGGGGAAGATGTCGCGGCTGTTGTGGCGCGGGTTGGTCATGTGCGGCCTTTCAGATCGGCGGCCAGATCGGCCAGGGTTTGCAATATCTGCGCCAGCACCGGGCGCAGCCGGGCGGCCTTGGTGGCGCTGAGCGCCCAGGGCGCGGCTTCGCTCTCCAGATGGGTGGATTGCGCCAGTTCCATTTGCAGCGCGTGGATGCCGGCCTCGGGGTGGCCATAGTGGCGCGTGGTCCAGCCGCCCTTGAAACGGCCATTCACCACATGAGTGTAACCCTTTGCCTGCGAACAGATATTTTCCACCGCCGCAGAGATTTCGGTGGCACAGGAGGCGCCATTGGCGGTGCCGATGTTGAAATCGGGAAGGGTGCCGGCAAAGAGGAACGGAATATGGCTGCGGATCGAGTGGCAATCGAACAGGATCGCCACGCCGTGACGCGCCCGCACCCGGTCGATTTCGGCGGCCAAAGCGGCGTGGTAGGGGGCGTGACAGGCAGCAAGGCGCTGCGCCACCTCGGCCGCGCCGGGCGGGGTGTGCCAGATCGGCGTGCCGTCAAAATCGGTCAGCGGCACAAGGCCGGTGGTGTTTTGCCCCGGGTAGAGGCTGGCATCGTCGGGGCCGCGATTGGCATCGATCACATAGCGGTGGAAGGTTGCGCGCACCGTGCTGGAACCGGGCGCAAGCCCTTGATAAAGCGCGTGAACATGCCAGTCTGTATCGGCCAGTTCGCGCCCGCGCGAATTGAGCCGACGGTGGATGTCCGCGGGCAGCCAGGTGCCGGTATGGGGCAGGGCCAGCACCACCGGGCCATCGCCCTGCACCACCTCGACCGGGGTCATGGCCAAAGCTCCAGCCCGGTGGCGGCGACCAGCGCACCGGTTTCGACAAGCTCGGCGGCGGCGGCCAGATCGGGGGCGAGGAAGCGGTCTTCGCCCAGCGCCGCCACCTTGGCGCGCAGCACCGCCACGGCCCGCACCAGCGGCGCCGAGGTGGCCAGCGGCGCCCGAAAGCCGATGCCCTGTGCGGCGCAGATCGCCTCGACCCCCAGAATGACGGCGAGGTTTTGCGTCATCAACCCCAGCCGCCGCGCGCCATGGGCGGCCATGCTCACATGGTCTTCCTGATTGGCGCTGGTGGGGGTGCTGTCAACCGAGCAGGGCGCGGCCAGGTGCTTGTTTTCGCTCATCAAGGCGGCGGTGGTGACCTCGGCGATCATCAGCCCCGAGTTCAGCCCCGGCGCGGGGGTGAGAAAGGGTGGCAGGCCAAAGCTGAGCGCCGGATCGACCATCAGGGCCACCCGGCGCTGCGCGATGGCGCCAATCTCGGCCACCGCAAGGGCGATCTGGTCGGCGGCAAAGGCCACTGGCTCGGCATGAAAATTGCCCCCCGAGACGATCGAGCCATCGCCCAGCACCAGCGGGTTGTCGGTCACCGCATTGGCCTCGGTGACCAGCGTCGCGGCGGCAAAGCGCAGCAGGTCAAGCGCGGCGCCGCTCACCTGCGGCTGGCAGCGGATGCAATAGGGGTCTTGCACGCGGGCGTCGCCCTCGCGGTGGCTCTCGCGGATCGCGCTGCCCTCCAGCAGGGCGCGCATGGCGGCGGCCACCTCGATCTGGCCGCGGTGGCCGCGCAGGGTGTGAATTTCGGCCCGCGTCGGCGCGGTGGAGCCCATGACCGCATCGGTGGACATCGCCCCCGTCACCACCGCATTGCGCGCACAGTTAAGCGCCCGGAACAGCCCCACCAGCGCCAGCGCGGTGGAAAACTGCGTGCCGTTGATGAGCGCCAAGCCCTCTTTTGCGCCCAGCGTGACCGGGGCCAGCCCCGCCCGCGCCAGCGCCGCGGCGCCGGGCAGCCGCTCGGCCCCCACAAAGGCCTCGCCCGCGCCGATCATCACGGCCGCCATATGCGCCAGCGGCGCAAGATCGCCCGAGGCGCCCACCGAGCCCTGTTCGGGCACCACCGGGGTGACGCCAACCCCGCCTTACACGAATGGCTGGGAATACGCCGCCACCAACCTGATCGAAGCGGTAA
>CAZPWV010000053.1:3196-10420 GCA_964590825.1 uncultured Rhodobacter sp.
CGCTCGGTCTCCCGCACGGCGTCGCTGCTTGAGGCCAACTCCAGCATCGCCTCGATCAGCGCGACAATCTCGGGGCGCACCCCCGAGGCGCCGCGGCCAAGGCTGAGCAGTTTCAGCGCCATCATCAGCCGCACCGTGGGCGTGGCCAGCGGCGCCCCCACGCCGCAGCAATGCGACAAGATCAGGTTGCGTTGCAGCGTGGCGGTATCTTCGGGGGCGATGCGCACCGAGGCCAGTTTGCCAAAGCCGGTATTGACGCCGTAAACGCCCGCATTGCCCGCCGCCGCCGCCGCGATGCGGGCACTCGATGCGGCAATCGCGGGATGGGCGCGCGGGTCGAGCCGGGCCGGGGTGCCGTTGCGCCAAAGGGCTTCGAGCTGGGCGAGCGTGGCCTCGCCGGGGGTGAGCGTCAGCATTTCTGTCCCTCGAAATAGCGTGCGAAAAGCGGGTTGAA
The DNA here is from genome assembly GCA_964590825.1 of uncultured Rhodobacter sp. GTDB lineage: Bacteria > Pseudomonadota > Alphaproteobacteria > Rhodobacterales > Rhodobacteraceae > Rhodobacter. The sequence continues at coordinate 3,651 of CAZPWV010000053.1, forward strand.
GCCGATCCGCCAGGAAAGTTCGGCCGGGTCGGTGACGTTCCAGACCGCCAGATCGGCGCGGCAGCCCGGTGCCAGGCGGCCGCAGTCGGCAAGGCCCAGCGCGGTGGCGGCATGGGTGGTTACCCCCGCCAGGCATTCGGCGGGGGTGAGGCGAAAGAGCGTTGCCCCCATGTTCATCGCCAGCAAAAGCGAGGTCAGCGGCGCGGTGCCGGGGTTGCAATCGGTGGCCAGCGCCATGGCCACGCCGCTGGCGCGCAGCGCGGCCACGGGCGGCAGTTGCGTTTCGCGCAGCGTGTAGAAGGCGCCCGGCAAGAGCACCGCCACCGTGCCCGCCGCCGCCATCGCCTCGGCATCGGCGGCGGTGGCAAATTCCAGATGATCGGCCGAAAGCCCGCGCCGCGCCGCCACCAGCGCCGCCCCGCCCGAATGCGAAAGCTGCTCGGCATGAAGCTTGACCGGCAGGCCCAGCTCGGCCGCCAGATCAAAAAGCGGCGCCAGTTCGGCGGCGGAAAAGGCGATGGTCTCGCAAAAGCCATCGACCGCATCGACCAGCCCCTCGGCGGCGGCAAGGCGCAGCCCGGCCATTGCCACCTCGGTAATGTAAGCCGTTCTTCGGCCAGCATATTCGGGCGGCAGCGCATGGGCGGCCAGCCAGGTGGTGCGCACCCGCACCGGGCGCAGATTGGCCAGGCCCCGCGCCACGCGCAGCATTTTCAGCTCATCCGCCACGCTCAGCCCGTAGCCCGATTTCACCTCGATCGTGCCCAGCCCCTCGGCCAGCAGCGCATCGAGCCGGGGCAGGGCGCTGTGCAGCAGATCGGCTTCGCTGGCGGCGCGGGTGGCGGCGACGGTGGAGAGGATGCCGCCCCCCGCGCGGGCGATCTCGGCGTAGCTGGCGCCTTCGAGCCGCAGCGCAAAATCACGCGCGCGGGTGCCGCCATGCACCAGATGGCTGTGGCAATCGATCAGCGCCGGGGTGACGAGCCGGCCGCCAAGGTCTTCGACCGCGCCCATTTCAACCCCACCCGCCTCGCCCTCGCCCAGCGCGGCAATGCACCCGGCCTCAAGCCGCAGCCAACCGCGCGGGGCGCTGCCGTCGGGGCGCCAGAGGAGGGCGTTGGTGAGGGTGAGGGTGGAGGGCGGTGCGGAGGGAGCGGTCACGGGGTGATTCCTGCTTGCATGGCGATAATATGTCTGCACATAATAATCCTGTCAACGCCGGGCTGTCCGGCAGGCCACGCCTTGGGGCGGGCGCCAGAAGAAGGAGGCGGGGCGATGGGGGGGATCTGGGCCAGACGGGCGCTGTTGCCCGAAGGCTGGGCGGAGCGGGTCTCTCTGCGGCTCAGCCCCGAGGGGCGGATTGCCTCGGTGCGGCAAGGCCAGCCCGCGCCCGCCGGGGCGGTGCAGGTGGAAACGCTGCTGCCGGCGCCGGTCAACCTGCACAGCCACGGCTTTCAGCGCGCCATGGCCGGGCTGACCGAAACGCGCGGCCCCGACCCGCAAGACAGTTTCTGGAGCTGGCGGCGGCTGATGTATCGCTTTCTTGCCCAGCTCACCCCCGAGGATGTCGAGGCCATCACCGCGATGGTGCAGATGGAAATGCTCGAGGCGGGCTATGGCGCGAGTGTCGAGTTTCACTATCTGCACCACGGCCCCGGCGGGCGGCCCTATGACGACCTGGCCGAGATGTCGGGGCGCATCGTCGCGGCGGCGCAAACGAGCGGCATCGGGCTGACGCTGGCGCCGGTGCTTTACAGCTTTGGCGGGCTCGACCGGCGGGCGCTGGTGGCCGGGCAGGACCGGTTCGGCAATGACCCGGCGCGGTTTGCCCGGCTTCACGCGGGCGCGGCGCGGCATCTGGCGGGGCTGGGCGCCGATGCCGGGCTGGCGGTGGCGCCGCACAGCCTGCGCGCGGTTGACGCGGCGGGGCTGGCGGCGGCGGTGGATCTGGCGGGGCGGGGGCCCATTCACCTGCATCTGGCCGAGCAGCTGGGCGAGGTCGAGGAGGTGCGGGCCGCAACCGGGCGTCGCCCGGTGGAGTGGCTCCTGGAAAACGCCCCGGTGGATGCGCGCTGGTGCCTGATTCACGCCACGCAGATGCGCCCGCAGGAATGCTCGGCCCTTGCCGCCACCGGCGCGGTGGCCGGCCTGTGCCCGATCACCGAGGCCAGTCTGGGCGATGGCATTTTTGACGCGCCGCGCTGGCTGGCGGCGGGGGGGCGTTTCGGCATCGGCTCGGACAGCAATATCCGCATCGCGCTGAGCGAGGAATTGCGGATGCTGGAGTATTCGCAGCGCCTGCGCGACCACAGCCGCGCCGCGCTGGCCAGTGCCACGATGTCCACCGGGCGGGTGCTCTTTGCGGGCGCGGTGCAGGGCGGCGCACAGGCGGCGGGGCGGGCCTGCGGGGCGATTGCCCCCGGCCTCTGGGCCGATCTGCTGGCGCTTGACGATCTGGGCCCGGATGGGCAGGGCCGCGCCGGCGACCGGCTGCTTGACACCTGGATTTTCGCGCGAGACGATGCTTCGGTGCGCGAGGTCTGGTCGGCGGGGCGGCATCTGGTGCGCGGCGGGGTGCATCTGCGCCGCGACGAGATTGTCCGGGCCTATGGTGCGGTGATGGCGCGGCTGCGCTGCGATATCTGAGGAGGCCCGGTTTGGCGCAAGACCCCCCCGCAACCCCGGCTTCCCCCCCGGCAGAGGCCCCCCCCTCCGCCCCGGTTTCCTGGCAGATGATCCGCGATGTGATGGAGCGGCGTATTCGGGCGCGGGCCTATGCGCCGGGGGCGAATATTCCCAACGAGGCCGATCTGGCGGCTGAATTCGGCTGTGCGCGGGCGACGGTAAACCGGGCGCTGCGCGATCTGGCGGCGGCGGGGTTTGTCGAGCGGCGTCGCAAGGCGGGCACGCGGGTGCTCGAGTCGCCGCGCCGCCGGGCAACGCTGGAAATTCCGCTGATCCGCGACGAGGTGGAGGCGGCCGGGCAGCGCTACGGCTACCGGCTGCTGTCGCGCCGGGTGGGGCCGGCGGGGGCCGCGCTGGCGGCGCGGCTGGGCCTGCCCGAGGCCGCCGCGGTGATGGCGCTCGACAGCCTGCATCTGGCCGATGGCGCGGCGCTGATGTTCGAGACGCGCCAGGTGGTGCTGGCGACGGTGCCGGCGATTGCGGGGGCCGATCTGGAGCATCTCAGCCCGAACGAATGGCTGCTGCGGCAGGCCCCCTATACCCATGGAACGATGGAGTTTTTCTCGGCTGCGGCGGGGCCGGCGGCGGCGCATCTGGGCGGCGCGGAGACGGCGCCGGTGCTGGTGATGGAGCGGGTCACCTGGCTGCACGCGGCCCCGATCACGCTGGCTGTGCAATATTTCGCGCCACGCTACCGGCTGCGCCTGGCGCTATGAACGGCCTGCACCGGGCGCGGCGCGGGGGGCAATATTTCGCGCCGCGCTACCGGCTGCGCCTGGCGCTATGAAGCATCCGCGCGCGGGAGGATGGCGCCGGGCACTCCGATTACCGCGCAGGCCTGGGCATGGGCGCGCGCCAGCGCCTCGGTTTCGGGCCGCCCCTGCAACAGCGCGCCCAGATAGGCGCCGTTGAAACTGTCGCCCGCCGCCGTGGTATCGACCACGCGGGGCGCGGCCGGGTAGGGCGGGGCGGGGGTCTGCGGGTTCAGCGCCAAGGCCCCCGCCTGACCGCATTTGAGCGCCCCCCGCGTCAGCCCAAGCCCGCGCAGCCGGGCCAGCACCGCGCCCGCATCGGCATCGCCGAAAAGCGCCATTTCATCATCGACCGAGGGCAGCGCGATATCGCACACCGCCCAGGCGGCGGCCACGCAGGCCTGCGCGGTGGCGCGGTCTTCCCAGAGCCTTGGCCGGTAATTGCTGTCAAACACCACCGTGGCGGGGTGCTGGCCAAGATGCGCCAGCAGCCGGTGCCGCACATCGGGCGGCAGGATCGCCAGCGTGATCGCCGAAAGGCAGATCACATCGGCGCCCTGAAGCTGGTCAAACCCGTCCTCGAACAGCGTCCGCGCCGCCGAGAGGCTGCGCCAGTAGCTGAAGCTGCGCTCACCCGCCGCATCGGTGGCGATGGCATAGACGCCCGGCAGTCGCTCGGGGTGATGGGTGATGCGCGCGCAGCCCACCCCCTCGGAGGCAATGAACGCCTCCATCCGCGCCGACATCGCATCGCGCCCCAGCACGGTGACAAACTCGACCTCGGTCGCCGGGAAGGCGCGTTTGAGATAGATGGCGGTGTTGAGCATGTCGCCGGCAAAGCCGATCTGCGCCCCGGCCCGGTCGGGGTTGAGTTCGATCATCGCCTCGCCGACGCAGAAAATCTTCATCCCAGCCTCACATCACCGCGCCCGGAACCCAGGGCAGAAATTCGTTGTCGCCGAGGCCCAACACCTCGGATTTCGTTTGCCCGCCGCTGGCGACGCGCAGGATTTCTTCAACGATTTCCGCGCCTTTCGCGGCAAGGCTGAGCCCTTGCGATAGAATGTCCCCGGCGTTCAAATCCATATCCTCGGGCATCGCGGCAAAGAGCCGGTCGGAGCTGGCAATCTTGATCGTCGGGGCCGGTTTCGAGCCAAAGGCCGAGCCGCGCCCGGTGGTAAAGACGATGATCTGCGCGCCGGCGGCAATCTGCCCGGTGGCAGAGACCGGATCGTAGCCGGGGCTGTCCATGAAGACGAGGCCCTTGGCGCTCACCGGTTCGGCATAGTCGTAAAAGGCGCGCAAGGGCGTGGCGCCGGCCTTGGCCACCGCGCCGAGCGATTTTTCCAAAATCGTGGTGATACCGCCCAGCTTGTTGCCGGGCGAGGGGTTGTTGTCGAGCGAGCCGCCCCCCTCGGCGGCATAGCCCTCCCACCAGCGCAGGCAGGCGGTGAGCCGTTCGGCCACCGCGGGCGTGCTGCGGCGGATCAGCAGTTGCTCGGCGCCGTGAATCTCGGGCGTTTCCGACAGGATCACCGTGCCCCCCAGACCCACGATCCGGTCCGAGGCGGCGCCCAGCGCCGGGTTGGCGGTGATGCCGGAAAACCCGTCCGAGCCGCCGCATTGCAGCCCGATCACCAGCGCCGAGGCCGGGCAGGGCTCGCGCCGCGCGGCATTGACCGCGGGCAGAAGGGCGCACACCCGTGCCTTGATCGCCGCAATGCTGGCGCGGGTGCCGCCGCTTTCCTGAATGCTCAGTGCGTGAAACCGCGCCGCCCCGGCGCGGCCAAAGCGCGCCTGCATCCGGCCCAGTTGCATCACCTCGCAGCCGAGGCCGACGAAAATCGCTGCCCCCACGTTGGGGTGGCTGGCCATGCCCCAAAGCACCCGCTCCAGGTTGTCGGCGCCGCGCCCGGTGGCGGCCATGCCGCAGCCGGTGCCATGGGCAAAGGCCACGATGCCATCGACATGGGGGAAATCGGCCAGCGCGCCCTCGGCCAGCAATTCGGCGGCGGCCTGGCGGATGACGGTGGCGGCACAGTTCACCGTGGCACAAAGCGCCACCATGTTGCGCGTGCCCACCCGCCCGTCGGCGCGGCGGTAGCCGGCAAACTGACGCGCGGCAAGGGCGGGAATGGCCGCCTCGGCACGGGCCAGATCGGCACCCGGCGCATAGGCGCGGCCATGCTCTGAAAAGGCGCAATTGTGGCTGTGGACATGCGCACCGGCGGCGATGGGCTGTGTCGCGAGGCCGATGATCTGGCCGAATTTCACCACCGCCGCCCCTGGAGCGATGGCCTGCCGCGCCAGCTTGTGCCCCGCCGCCAGCGCCGCCGGCAGGGGCGCGCCCAGCCCGAGCGGGTCTTCGCCCGCGCCGGCACGGCACAGCAGAACCGCCACCGTATCGGCGGGATGCAGCACCAGAACCCGCTCCGCCATCCCCTCAGCCATGGCGCAAAGCCGCCATCACGCCGCGCAATTCGGCCAGACCGCGCAGCCGCCCGACCAGCGGATAGCCCGGAAAAGTGCCGCGCCCGGCATCGAACAGCAATTCCTGGCCGTGATCGGGGCGCATCGGAATTTCGGCATCGGCCCGCCCTTCGGCATGACGGCGCGCCTCTTCGGCCAGCAGCACGCCGATCACCGCCACCATGTCGGTATCGCCGCCCAGATGCGTGGCCTCCTCGAAACTGCCATCGGGGTCTTTCGTCACGTTGCGCAGATGGGCGAAATGGATGCGCGGGGCAAAGCGCGCGGCAATCGCGGGCAGGTCATTGGCGGGGTTCGCCCCCAGCGAGCCGGTGCACAGCGTCAGCCCATTGGCGGGGCTGCCGGCGGCGTCCAGCACCCAGCCGATGTCTTCGGCACAGGAGACCACACGCGGCAGGCCCAGAATGTCGCGCGGCGGGTCATCGGGATGAACGCAGAGCCGCATCCCCAGATCTTCGGCCACGGGCACGACTTCGTCCAGGAAGCGTTTGTAATTGCGCCGGATCTCCGCGCGCCCGATGCCCTCGTAAAGGGCCAGTTGATGCCTGAGCCCGGCAATGTCGTAGCGGTCAAAGGCCCCCGGCAGCCCCGCCATGATCGCGCCGAGCAGCGCCTCGCGCGCAGATTCGGGGGCGGATTGATACCAGCCATGGGCGCGGGCAATGACCTCGGGCGTATAATCGGCCTCGGCCTCGGCGCGGCCCAGCATGAACATCTCAAACGCCGCCATCCGATAGGCCTCGAAGCGCAGGCAACTGCCGCCGCGCGGCAGGGGGCTGTGCAGATCGGTGCGGGTCCAGTCCAGCACCGGCATGAAATTGTAGCAGATCGTTGCAATTCCCT
>CAZPWV010000054.1:0-1120 GCA_964590825.1 uncultured Rhodobacter sp.
TCGAGGTCAAAAGCGCATTGCGGATTCCCTGCGTCGCCACCGCCTGACGAACGTCTTCGTCCATCTGCATCATATTGCCCGAGGCAAGGTATTTCTCGGCATCAAACAGCGGGAAGGCGCCCTTTTCCTGGGCCAGCCCCGCCGAGGCCAGATAGGCCGAACGCGCGATGGCCTTCATCCAGGCCTCGGTCCGGGCCGCCGCCGCATCGGAGCCATAGCGCAGCCCCAGCATCAAGAGCGCATCGGCCAACCCGGTGACACCCAGCCCGATCCGGCGCTTGGCACGGGCTTCCTCGGCCTGTTGCGGCAACGGAAAGCGGCTGGCATCCACCACATTGTCCATCATCCGCACCGCCGTGCGCACAAGCGTATCGAGCGCCTGCGGATCAAGCTCCGCTTTCGCGGTGAACGGCTCGGAAACCAGCCGCGCAAGGTTGACCGAGCCCAGAAGACAGGCGCCATAGGGCGGCAGGGGCTGCTCGCCGCAGGGGTTGGTGGCGGCGATTTTCTCGATGTAAGCAAGGTTGTTCATCGCATTGATCCGGTCGATGAAGATCACCCCCGGTTCGGCGAAATCATAGGTGGCCCGCATGATCCGGTTCCACAGATCGCGGGCATTCAGCGTGTGATAGACCTTGCCGTCAAATTGCAGCTCCCAGACCCCGTCGGCCTTGACCGCCGCCATGAAGGCGTCGGAGATCAGCACCGAAAGGTTGAACATGCGCAGCCGGGCACTGTCTTGCTTGGCGGTGATGAAGGCCTCGATATCGGGGTGATCCACCCGCATCGTCGCCATCATCGCGCCCCGCCGCGAGCCCGCCGACATGATGGTGCGGCACATCGCATCCCAGACATCCATGAACGAAAGCGGCCCCGAGGCATCGGCCGCCACGCCCTGCACCGCCGCGCCGCGCGGCCGGATGGTGGAAAAATCATAGCCGATGCCGCCGCCCTGCTGCATCGTCAGCGCGGCTTCCTTGAGCATCTCGAAAATCCCGCCCATCGAATCGGGGATCGTGCCCATGACAAAGCAATTGAACAGCGTCACCGAACGCCCGGTGCCCGCTCCGGCCAGAATCCGCCCCGCCGGCAGGAATTTGAAATCTTCGAGCGCGGCATA
>CAZPWV010000054.1:1150-8824 GCA_964590825.1 uncultured Rhodobacter sp.
CGGATCGGCCTCGACCGTGGCCAGATCGCGCGCCACGCGCCGCCAGCTGTCTTCCACCGTGGCATCGACGGCGGTGCCATCGGCCTCTTTCAGGCGGTATTTCATATCCCAGATCTGTTCGGCGATGGGGGCGGCAAAACGGGTCATCCGGGCATCCTTCGGGGGCGGGTTCGGTTTGGGAAAGAGGGTTCAAGATACGCCGCCACACCGGGGTGGTCAACGCGTTGCAGGGGGGGGGCGGCGGCTCTATATGGTGGATGCCGTGCCAGGAGGAACGACATGTCCGAACCGCTGCATATTCTCAAGCTCTGTGTGGGGGCCGAAAAGGTCGAAGACCTGCTGGAGTGGCAGGCGGCGCATTTCGGCACCGGCCCGGATCAGGCCCCGGCCCGGCATGTCACGCGCATGTGGCCCAAACGCGCCGATGAAATCCTGGCGGGCGGCTCGCTCTACTGGGTGTTCAAGGGCGTGGTGCTGGCCCGCCAGCGGATTCTTGATCTGCAGGAACTGGTGGGCGCCGATGGCATCCGGCGCTGTGCGCTGATCCTGGAGCGCGAGGTGGTGCGCACCGAAGCAATGCCGCGCCGCCCGTTTCAGGGCTGGCGCTACTTATCCGCCATCGAGGCGCCCCGCGACCTGCCCAGGGGCCGCGACCCCGAAGCCGCGCTGCCCCGCGCGTTGCAGGCGGCACTGGCCGAAATCGGGCTGCGCTGAGCCCTGCCGCTGCGGCGCCGACCGTCTCAGCTTGCGGCGCGACGGCTGCGCCCTTCGACCATCCAGCCCGCCAGGCTCAGCCCCGCTGCCAGCATCAGCCAGGCCCAGGGCGGCAACAGCGCCGTCAGCCGGATGTCGCTGACCGCGGCCGCCCCGCGCGGCGTGATGCCCAGCCAGCCACGGCCCGCCGTCGGGCGACCGGGGCGCACCGCCCGCAGGTCGGGCAGGCCGTCCTCCAGCCGCGCCACCGCCCCGCCCGCAAGCGCAATCGCCGCCGCCATCGGTTCGGCCGAAGCCACCGGCGCCTCGAATTCGCGCGGGCTGGCAGGGCCAAGCGCCACCACCCGGCGCAGATCACCCTGCGCCAGCCGGTAAAGCCCGGCCTCGGGCGCGGCCCATTGCGCGGTGAACCGCCCCGGACCGTCGGGGGCAAGCACCACCTCTTGCCTGCGGCTGTCGGGGCCGGTGTCTGGCCCGGAGTCCGGCCCAGTATCTGGCCCAGTATCTGGCCCGGTGATCGTCACCGGCGCGACACTGTCTTTCAGCGTGCGGCGCAGCAGGTTCAGCCGCAGGCTGCCCGGCTCGACCGTCGCCTGCAGGGCCTCCTCCTCAAGCTCGGGTTCCTGCATTGCCCAATGCGCGATCCGGCGCAGCAGTTCCAGTTGCGGCCCGCCGCCCTCGAAGCCGCGGTCCCAAAGCCAGGCATGATCCGAGGCCAGCAGCGCCACCCGCCCCTCGCCGGCGCGGCTGACCAGCAAGAGCGGGGCGCCCTCGGCCCCCACCATCACCACCGAATCGGGCTTGGCCTCGCTCACCTCGATCTGCCGTAACCAGCGGCCCCAATGCGCCCCTCCCTCCGCATCTGGCCCCGCAGCAGCGGCGGCGGCCTCGGGCGGGGGCGCCCCGTCCAGCCCCGCCGTCACCGGATGGCGCAGCCCAAGCGCGGTGGGGCGCGGCACAAAGGCCTGCGCCATCACCCGCCCGGTGGGCCGGGCCGGCAGAATATCGCCCAAGGCCGTCTGCCACAGGCTTTCCACGGTGGCAAACTCCGGCCCCGCCGAAACCAGAACAGCACCGCCACGTTCCACATAATCGCGGATGTTTTCGAAATACCCCCCCGGCAAGATCCCCCGCTCGGCATAGCGATCAAAGATAATCAGATCGAATTCGTCAATCTTTTCAAGGAACAGCTCCTGCGTCGGAAAGGCGATGAGCGAAAGCTCCGACACCGGCGTGCCATCTTGCTTTTCGGGTGGGCGCAAAATGGTGAAATGCACCAGATCGACCGCCGCATCGGATTTGAGCAGGTTGCGCCAGGTCCGCTCGCCGGCATGGGGCTGGCCCGACACCAGCAGCACCCGCAGCCGGTCACGCACCCCGTTGATCTGCACCACGGCGGAATTGTTGCGCGTGGTCACCTCGCCCTCGACCGGGGCCAGGGTGAACTGCACCACGTTCTGTCCGCCATGCGCAAGCCGCAGCGGCAATTCCAGCGGCTGACCCGGCTCGACATCATATTCATGCGCCGGGGCGCCATCGATGGCGACGAACAGCCGCGCCGGCCCCTGCACATCGGCCGGCACCGCGCCGCTGTCTTGCACCCGCAACCGGATCGCCGTTTCCTCGCCGATGATGCCAAAGGCCGGGGCCATCTCGATCAGCAGGCGGCGGTCCCAGTCGGCACTCTGGCCGGTCAGCAGCAGATGCAGCGGCGCGGGCATCTCGGGCAGGGTCTCGGGGTCGTGCAGCCGGCCATCAGAGATCACCAGCGCCCCCGCCACCCGTGACCGCGGCTCGGCCGCCAGCGCCTCGGCCAGCGCCGCGCCCAGCCGCGTGCCGCCGTTTTCGGCCCCGTCCGTCACCGTGACCCGCCGCATCTCGGTATTGGGCAGGGCGCCGATTTCGGCAATCATCGCCGCCAGCGCGGCATCGGTCTGCGCGGCACGCTCGCCCAGCCCCTGCGAGGCCGAACGGTCATCGACCAGCAACACGATATCGGAAAGCGGGGTTTTTTCCTCGCGCTGCAGCGCGGGCTGCGCCAGCGCCACCAGCAGAACCGCCGCCGCCAGGCCGCGCAGGGCCCAACCGGTCAGCCCCCGCCACCAAGCCAGCGCCACCAGCAGCACCGCCACCCCCCCGGCTCCGGCCAGCAGCGACCAGGGCAGAAGCGGCGCAAAGACGATACTGAGCCCGTTCATTGCCCGAGCCTTTCCAGCAGCGCCGGCACATGCACCTGATCGGATTTGTAGTTGCCGGTCAGCACATGCATCACCAGATTGATCCCGAAACGCAGCGCCACCTCGCGCTGTCTTTCGCCCGCCGCGCCCCGGCCAACCGGAAACATCGGCTGCCCGGTATCATCGACCGCCCAGGCCGCGGCCCAGTCGTTGCCGCCGATCACCACCGGCGTCACGCCGTCGTTGAGGTTGCGAAACGGCATCCCCTCGGCTTGCGCGGCATCGGCGGGGGCGGCCTCGACCCAGATCGGGCCATCGTGGCGGCCCGGCGTGGTCTGGAGCAGGTAAAACGCCCGTGTCAGCACATGGTCCGCCGGCAGCGGCTCCAGCGGCGGCACATCAAGCGGCGCGGCCAGCGCCTGCAGGTGCCGCCCGGTTTCGGTGGCTGCACCAAAGCCCGCCAGATCGGCGTCGCGGGTGTCGAAAAGGATCATCCCCCCGCCCCGCAAATAGCGGTTCAGCCGGACATATTCAGCCGCAGAGGGGCGGGGCGAGGTCTCGGACACCGGCCAGTAAATCAGCGTGAACAGCGCCAGATCATCGCTGGCCAGATCCAGCGCCATCGGCTCGGAAGGCTCGACCGTGGTGCGCCGCCACAGCGCCTGGCCAAGGCCGCGCAACCCCGCCTGCGCCACCGCATCCAGCCGCGCGTCGCCGCTGGGCATATAGGCCAGCACGACATTGTCGGCGGCGGCAACCGCCCGCGTCTCGGGCATGGTGGCGGCATTCCGGGTGGTCGTGGTCTGGGGGGGCGCATTCTGGGCATGGCCCGGATGCGGAACGGCGCCAAGCGCCAGCACCAGCCCGGCCCATGCCGCCGCCGCCCGCGCTCCGCGCCATCGCCCGGCCCGCGCTCCGCGCAAACGCCCCGAAATCGCCAGCGCCGCCAGAATATCCGCCATCAGCGCGGCAAATCCCAGCGCCAGAACCTCGCCCTTGAGCGGCCTTTGCCGGGGCGTCACCTCGCCCTCGATCACGGTATCGGCCGGCCAGCGCGGCGCGGAAATCTGCCGCCCGCGGGCCAGCGCATCCAGCGCCACAACCCGGCCATCGGCCGCATATAGTCCAGGCCGCAGGCCGGGGCCGGGCGGCCCCTCGGCCAGGATCGCCCCCGCCACCCCGGCGGCATCCTGCGCCGTTTCGAGCCGCCCGAAAGCATCAAGATGGCGCAACGCAACCCAGGTTTGCCCGGCCAGATCCTCGGGCCGGGCAGCCCCCGACCGCGCCGCCACGGCCAGTCGTTCCAGCATTTGCGGAAAAAGCCCCGAGAGCGGCAGGTTCGACCATTCGGCATTGGCGGTGACGTGAAACAGCACCACCATCCCCTGCCCCAGCGCCGCACGGGTGACCAGCGGCGTGCCGTCGGCCAGCGTGGCAAGGGCACGGGTTGCAAGGTCCGGGTCGGGTTCGGCCAGCACCTGCGCCCGCACCGTCACCTCTTCGGGGATGGCCAGACCGGCAAAGGGCGAGGTTTCGGGAAAGGCGGCCAGATGGCGCGGCTCGCCCCAACTCATCGTGCCGCCCACCGAACGCCCGCCCTGCCGCAATCGCACCGGCAAAAGCGGGTCCTCGGCAGTTTCCGCCGCCGCCAGCCGCGGCCCGGCAAAACGCACCAAAAGCCCCCCCTTTTCGACCCAGTCCCGCAGCGCCTGCGCCTCGGCAATGTCGCCCAGATCGGCCAGGATCACCACATCCGGCCCGGCCAGAAGCGCGTCGGAAAGCGTTGCCTCGATCAGATCGGCACTGGGTGCGAGGGCCTGACGCAGGTAATGCGTGGGGGTCAGAAGTTCGAGCCCCTCGCGCGCGGAACTGGCCGAAATCAGCGCCACCTTGCGCCGTTTCACCGCATCGTCGGCCAGCCGCACCGCCCCGGCGCTGCGAATGCCCGCCACTTCGAAACGGCTGACCCGGTTGCGCAATTCGGGCGGCAGATCAAAGACCGCGGTCGCGCTGCCATCGGCGGCGGCGGTCGCGGTGGCACGGGCCAGTTCGCGTTCCTGCCCCGAGGGGTCGGGGCCGATCGCCACCACCTCCTGGGCGGCCCCGCCCGGCCTCGCCTGCAGCACCGGCAGATGCAGCCTGCTGCCCTCGATCCGGGCCGGGCCCAGCGCCAACGCCGGCAACGAGGGCTGCCAGACCCGCAGGCTGCCCCGCGCACCAAGCGCCGCAACAAAGGCCCCACGGCTGGCCCGGTCAAGCCCGTCGGACAGCCAAAGCGTATCGAACCGGCCCGCAGGCAGCACCGCTTCGGGGGCAAGATCGACCTCCGGCTCCCAGGCGCGGGGCTGAAAGCCGGGCAGCAACGGCACCAGCGTGGCAGCCTCGGCAAAGACGGGCGGCGTGGCGGGCGGATCGGTCAGCGACAGCAGCGCCACCGGGCGCCCCGCCGCCGCCGCCTCCTCCAGCGCCTGTGCGATACGCGCATTCCGGCGCGGCCAGTCGCGCGCCGAAGCCCAGCTGCCGTCTTCGAGAATGACCAGCGGCCCCTGCCCCGGCGCAACCGGATCGGGGTGCAGAACCGGGCCGGCAAAGCCGATGATCGCCGCCGCAATCGCCGCCATCCGCAACAGCAAGAGCCACCAGGGCGTGCGTTCGGCCTGCTGGCTGGTATCATTCAGGCCCAAAAGCAGCGCCACCCCCGGAAAGCGGCGCCGGATCGGTGCGGGTGGCACCGCCCGCAACAGCAACCACAGCAGCGGCAACCCCAGAAGCCCCGCCAGCAGCCAGGGCGCGGAAAAGCCAAGCGGGCCAAGAACGGTCATCGCCCCCCCCCTGCCAGCGCGCCCTGCAGCCACAGCAGCGCCACCTGCGCCGGGGCGGCGGTGTGATGTGTGGAAAAGGCCCAGCCCGCCCGTGCCGCAAGTTCGGCCAGACGGGCCCGCCGCATCGCCAGGCGTTCGCGGTAGCGGCTGCGCAGATCGGCGGCCTCGCGGGTCTCGTGATGCAGCCGCCCGGCCATCGATTCAAATATGGTGCGGCCATCAAACGGAAAATCTTCCTCCGAGGGATCAAGCACCTGCATCATCGCCCCGGTAACGCCCCGGTCGGCCAACCCGCCCAGCGCCGCCGCGATGGCATCGAGATCACCCAGAAAATCCGACACAAAGACCGCGCGGGAAAACCCGGCAATGCCGGACACCACGGGCGTGCCGTAATCCGCGCCCGCAGCCGGGGCCAGAAGCGCGCGGGCAAGGGTCAGAAGCTGGGCCTTGCCGGGGCGTGGCGGCGCCAGCGGCCCCGAAAGGCCCACCCGTTCCCCCGCCCGCAGCGCCAGCACCGCCAGCGCCAGCGCCAGAAGCCGCGCCCGGTCGGCTTTTTCCGGCCGGGCCTGCCGCCCCGTCGCCGCCCCGGAAAAGCGCATCGAGGCGGCATCGTCCACCCAGATCGTCAGCGATTGCGCCAATTGCCACTCGCGGTCACGCACGAACTGGCTGTCGGAGCGGGCCGAACGGCGCCAATCGACAAAGCGCGCCTCGTCGCCCGAATGCGCGGGGCGGTATTGCCAGAATTCCTCGCCCGCCCCGGCACGGCGCCGCCCGTGGCCACCCATCTGCACCGTCGCCGCCAGATGCTCGGCCGCCAACAAAAGCGCAGGCAGGGCCGCGGCTTCGGCTTCGGCGGCGCGGCGCAGATCGGCGGCCTGGCCCGTCGGGGCGCCCGTCTGGGCGGTGGGGCTCACGCGGCGGCCTCGGCCTCGGCGCCAAGCACCTCGGTCACCACCCTTGCGATCACCGCCGCCAGCGTCTCGCCACGCGCACGCGCGGCGAAATTCAGCGCCATGCGATGGCTCAGCACCGGCCGCGCCAAGGCCGCCACATCGGCCACCGAAGGCGCCAGGCGGCCATTGAGCAGCGCACGCGCCCGCACCGTCAGCATCAGCGCCTGCGCCGCCCGCGGGCCCGGCCCCCAGGACAGCGCATCCCGCACGACGCCGCGCGCCTCGGCCTCGCCGGGGCGGCAGGCGCGGACCAGATCGAGAATCGCCTCGATCACGGTTTCGCCCACCGGCATCCGCCGCACAAGCGCCTGCGCGGCAATCAGTTCGGCGGCGGTAAAGATATCGCGCTCGGTCCGGCGGGTGGGATATTCGACATCGACCTGCACGAGGAACCGGTCAAGCTGCGCCTCGGGCAGCGGATAGGTGCCTTCCTGCTCGATCGGGTTTTGCGTCGCCAGAACGTGGAACGGCGCCCCAAGCGGGCGATGCACCCCGGCCACCGTCACCTCGCGTTCCTGCATCGCCTGCAACAGCGCCGATTGCGTGCGCGGGCTGGCACGGTTGATTTCATCGGCCATCAGCAACTGGCAAAACACCGGCCCCGGCAGAAAGCGAAAGGCCCGGCTGCCGTCGGCGGCGGTTTCCAGCACTTCCGAGCCCAGAATGTCGGCGGGCATCAGATCGGGGGTGAACTGGATGCGCGAGGGGGCCAGCCCCATCACCGTGGCCAGCGTATCGACCAGCATCGTCTTGCCCAGACCCGGCAGGCCAACCAACAGCGCGTGCCCGCCCGAGAGCATCGCCGCAAGCGTCAGCTCCACCACCCGCTCCTGGCCGATGAAGCGGCGGTTCACCGAGGCCCGCGCGGCGCCGAGTTTCTGGCCAAGCTGGTCGATTTCACCGATCAGGTCTTCGGTCTGGGGCATGACAGGAACTCCTTGCGCGCTATATGCTCATTGGAACAGATAACCGCACCAAGCCCAACCGCAAAGAGCCGATGACCCA
>CAZPWV010000054.1:8834-10396 GCA_964590825.1 uncultured Rhodobacter sp.
CCAGCAAGCCGAGCCACAAAAGAGCGTGAAGCAGCCCAGTGCCGAGGGGCTGGCGGCGGCGGCCACAGAGGCGGCGCGCAGGGGGCCGCCGCCGGTGCATTTGTGGGATCCGCCCTTTTGCGGCGATCTGGATATCGAGATCCGCCGTGACGGAACCTGGTTCTATCTTGGCACCCCGATCGGGCGGCCTGCACTGGTCCGGCTTTTTGCCTCGATCCTGAAGCTGGAAGCGGGGCGGTATTATCTGGTTACCCCGGTGGAGAAAGTGGGCATCCGGGTGCAGGACGCGCCCTTTGTTGCGGTGGATTGCACGGTGGAAAAGGTTGAAGGGCCGGAGGCCGGGGGGCAGTGCGGGCTGCGCTTTGCCACCAATGTCGGTGATGAGGTCACGGCCGGCCCCGAACACCCGCTGCGCATTGTCTTCGACGGGCAGGGGCAGCCGCGCCCCTATGTGATGGTGCGCCGCGGGCTTGAGGCATTGATCGACCGCAAGACCTTTTACCGGATGGTCGATCTGGCTAGCCCGGCCCGGCACGAGGGGCAGGATTGGCTGGGCTTGACCTCGCAGGGGCAGTTCTTTCCGATCATCCCGATGGCCGATCTTTAACCCTGCCGGGCATGGCGGGGGCCGCGCCCCAGCTAGTGCGCCTCGGCCCAGCTTTCGCCCTGCCCGGCATCGACCACCAGCGGCACCGAAAGCTGCACCACCGGCGCGGCGGCACTTTCCATGCAGTGCCGTGCGGCCCCGATGAGCCCCTCGACCGCGCCCTCCTCGACCTCGAAGATCAATTCGTCATGCACCTGCAACAGCATTTTCGCCGGCAGGCCGGCGATGGCGGCGGGCATCCGGATCATCGCGCGGCGGATGATGTCGGCAGCGGCCCCCTGAATGGGCGCGTTGATCGCGGCGCGTTTGGCAAAGCCCGCACCCGGCCCCTTGGCATTGATTTCGGGGGTGTGGATCTTGCGGCCAAAGAGGGTTTGCACAAAGCCGTTGGCTTTCGCAAAGGCCACCGTCTCCTCCATATATTGACGAATGCCGGGGAAGCGTTCGAAATAGCGGTCGATGAAGCCCTGCGCCTCGGCGCGCGGAATGCGCAGGTTGCGCGCAAGGCCAAAGCCCGAAATGCCGTAGATGACGCCGAAGTTGATGGCCTTGGCCTGCCGGCGGATCATCGGGTCCATCCCCTGCACCGGCACGCCGAACATTTCCGAAGCGGTCATGGCGTGAATGTCGATCCCCTGCCGGAACGCCTCTTTCATCTCGGCCAGACCGGCCACATGGGCGAGGATGCGCAATTCGATCTGGGAATAGTCGAGGCTGACGATCTTGTGCCCCGGCGCGGCCACGAAGGCCTCGCGGATGCGCCGGCCCTCATCGGAGCGCACGGGGATGTTTTGCAGGTTCGGATCGGTCGAGGCCAGCCGCCCGGTATTGGCGCCGGCGATGTTATACGAGGTATGCACCCGCCCCGTTTGCGGGTTCACATGGGTTTGCAGCGCGTCGGTATAGGTGGATTTCAGCTTGGCGATCTGGCGCCAGTCCAGCACGCGCGCGGCCA
>CAZPWV010000055.1:0-10395 GCA_964590825.1 uncultured Rhodobacter sp.
GACCTTTCCCTCAGCGGCAGGCATCGGCAAGCATCCCTTCGGCCAAGGCAATCGATCCGGGCTGGCCAACGTCGCACCAGCCGCCCGGATGCACGACACCATAAACCCGCCCCTCGGAAATTCCACGATCCCAAAGCTGGTTCAGCGAAAAGGCAGCGGCAGAAACAGTCTCTATTCCGGCCGGAACAAGGATCTGCGCCCCGGTATAGACATAGTCACGCCCCCGGCAAATGCGCCCATCCGGCAAAAGGTCGAAATCGCCGTCCCGGCTGTAGCCCAACGCGCTTTGCCGCGGAACCAGCGCCAGAAGGGCCGTCATCTTGCCGCCTGTCCAGGCGTTTTGCAGGGTTGTCAGCACGTTCGGGCCCGTCCATACGGCATCGGTGTTCAGCGTCATCACCGGACCGGGGCCCAAGAGCGGAAGGGCCTTGCGCAGCCCTCCGCCGGTTTCCAGGATTTCCGCGCTTTCATCGGAAATCAACACCTGCCGCGGCACGAGATGCGCCACGATCTGCGCCGCAAGATAGTGAACATTGACCACCACGGGCGCCGCCTCTGCGGCGATGGCCAGATCGAGCGCATGATCGATCAACGCCTTTCCCGCCACTTCGATCAGCGGCTTGGGGCGGTTGCGGGTCAGCGCCCCCATGCGCGTGCCGAAACCGGCGGCGAACAGCATCAGGGCCTTGGGCGGGTTTGGCATTCGTGCGTCATCCTTGCAAGCATCGCCTCATCGGGCACGGCAAACCCCGCCTGCACCACCGCACGCAGGTCTTCAAGGCCGGGATGCGCCAGGTTCCGTTGCAGATTGGCCCAGACGCGGGGGATCAGCGGCAGGTATTGCGGCTTGCCCAGCGCAAGACCAAGGCGGGCAAACACCCCCAGAATGCGCAAGGCCCGCTGTGCCCCGATCATCGCATAGGCGTGCTCGAACCCCTCTTGTGCAAAGCCGCGATGACGGGCGTAGCGGTTGCGCTGGGCAAGCTCGACAGCGGGCGCAACATCCCGCCGCGCATCTTGCAGGGCAGAAACGAGATCATAGGCCGGATGCGCAAGAACGGCATCCTGGAAATCCAGCAACCCCAGGCGGGCCGACCCGCCACGAGCGGGCAGCCAGATCACGTTCTCGGCGTGAAAATCCCGTAACGACAGAACCGCCGGAACCGGCGGGATCCGCGCATAGGCGGCGGCGACGGCTGCGGGCAGATCTGCCGCCGCTGCGGCCGAAGATTTGGGAAACCAGGTCACCGCAAGCTCTACCAGTGCGGCCAGCGCCGGGCCATCCAGCGGTGTCAGAAATTCGGGCGGCGGCTGGCGGTGCAGATCAAGCAGGAAATCGGTGATCGCGGTGTAAAGCGGCTGGTCAAGGTCGGGTGACCGTGCCAGCAGGCGGGCGAAAAGATCATCGCCGAAATCTTCGAGCAGCATCAGCCCAAGGGCATTGTCGGCCACAAGAATGCGCGGCGTGGAGAACCCCTTGTCAAGCAGCCAGGTGGCAACGCGCTGAAACCGGGCAAATTCGTCCCCCGGCGCGGCAATCATCAGGACGACCGTCTGCCCAGCCATGGCCAGACGTTCGTAACGGCGGGCCGAAGCATCGCCGGCCAAGGCGCTGCGCCGCGCCGCGCCCCAACCGGAGGCCGCCAGAAATGCCGTGATCTCTACCTCTGAGGCGCCCATTCAGACCGCCTCCAAACCGGCAAGCCGCGCCCGCCAATCGGCGCCGCCAAGCAACCGCAGGCGGCGCCCCTCGCCCTCTGGCAATAACGAAAACCGCAGGAGCAGAGCCTTTTTCGGGGTCGCTTCGCCCAACCGATCAGGCCATTCAACAAGGCAGATCGCCGTATCGAAGGCCTCTTCAAGCCCGAGTTCGATCACCTCGTCGGGGTGGGTCAGGCGGTAAAGATCGGCATGCCAGATCTCGGGCGTGGCGTCGTAGCACTGCACGAGGGTGAAGCTGGGGGAGGGAACATCCCCGCGTCTGGATGAGCGCGCGGGCCAGATGCGTCTTGCCCGCTCCGATCGGCCCGTCGAGCAGCAACACGTCGCCCGCCCGCAGCCGCCCGGCCAAACGCTCGCCCAGCCGCGCCGTGGCATCGGCATCGGGCAGGTCGAGACAGAAAATTTCATCCGGGTCCGGGCTGGGCATTGGGCCAGTCTAAACGGCCCATCCGCACCCGCAACCCCCCTCAGCGCAGCAGGGCTTCGATGCGGAACCCCTCGTCACGCTCCAGTCCGGGACGTAACTCCTTTATCTCGCCGCTGCCGCGCGGCAAAAAGCTGGCCATCATGGCACCGCCGTTCATCGGCACGAAACGGCAGACAATGGCCGAGCCGTCGCTGCGTTTGCGAACCTCGGCGCTGATCGGGCCGCGATGCCCGATGCGGCTGTTGAAGCCACGCGCCACCGCCCAGATCTCGCTCGGCTCGCACTGGCCTTGCCACAGCCGCACCGCATCCAGAATGCCCGACGGTCCCAGCGATGTATCGGGTTCCACGCCCCAAAGCCGGTCATAGGCCGCATTCGACAGGCTGAGTTCGCCCGAAGGCTGAAAGATCGCGACCGCCTCGGCGACCAGATCCAGCACCTCCTGGCCCTGTTCCAGTTCGGCGCGGAACCGGCGGGTCAGCGACACTTCCGAAGAAATATCCTCGAACAGGAACGCCACTGCGCCATCGGGGTGGGGCCGCCCGGTGACCCGATAGGTCTGCCCGGAGGGGAGGCTCCAGGTTTCCGAGTGGAACCCCGCTGCAGCGGCTTGTTCCAGCTCGGTCATCTGAAGCCGCCAGCTGCGGTAATCCTTTGGTTCGGGCATCATCCGCGCCTCGCGCAGCCGATCGAGAAAGGCATAAAGCGTGGGCCGGGCCGAGAGAAATTCGGGGCCCAATTGCGTCAGGTCGATCAGCGCGGGGTTGAACAGTTGCAACTGCCGCTGCCGGTCAAAGATTGCCAGACCGATGGGCAGGTCGGCAAAGGTCTTGGTCAGGATCTGGACAAAATCGCGCAGCGCCTTTTCGGCCCGCACCGTGGCATCCGCCGGCAAGGCAAAATGCAGCGCACCCTTGTCGAGCGGAAAACTGTGGCAATCGAACCAGGAGGATCGTTCTTCGCCCTCGTCAAGGCGCAGGCGCCGCGGGCCGGAATGCGCCCCGTCATCAAGCGCAAAAAGCCGCGGCAGCGGCCAAACCAACGCCTCTTCTGCTTCGGCAAAAGCCCCCGACCGCAGAATATAGGCCCGGTTCGCCCAGGTCGGAATGCCGTTTTCATCTTCGCGCCAGACCAGCGAGGGCGAGCGGTCGAGGGTCAGACGCAACTGGTCAAGCTCGTCTTCCAGCGCCCGCTGTGACAGGCCATCGACCAGAACCCCCCGGCCTTCGGCCTCGGGATCGATCAGGGTGATGCGGGCCAGGCCTTTGACGTCTTCGGCAATCAGGCGCAGCAGGGTTTGCCGCCCCTCATCGGGTTTCGAGGTGATCTCGATGCGTCCACGCTCGGCCAGAAGCGCCATGGTCTTGCCGAAATCCTCGAACCGCGGCGCGACAAATGCCGAAAGCCGGGCCCAGTCGCTGGCTGCCATCGGCGAGGCATCAAGCAACGCCCTGGCGGGCGCGGTGGCATCCACCAGATCCTGATCGTCGAACAGGAACACCGTCTGTTCAAGGACAGCATGAGTTCCCGATTGCACGGTCTGCGGCATACGCCGCGACAGCAGAAGCGACATCACGAACAACGCCAATAGCGCCGAACCCACCGATGTCGTCACAATGATAAGAGCCTGAAACAACTCAATCTGCATGACTGCAGCCTCTCTCGCCTGTCCCGCAGTCATCATTGGTGAAGAAAGGTTAACGTGCCGTTAAGCGCGTTCCGGCGGCCCAGCCATTCAGTCGGTTATCGGAACATTCGCACCCAGAGCGCCGCTTTGGGGCGCCGCAAGCCGCTGAATCGGCCAGCGCAGCTCCACAACCGCCCCCGAGCGCAGCGGCACCGGTGCCGTCTTGCTGAACGGTTCGGTGCCATTGGCGAATCGCAGCCGTGCCCCGGTGCGTTCCAGCAACGTCTTGGCAATGAAAAGCCCCAGACCCATGCCCTCGTATTCGGGGCGCTGGGCGCGGTCGGACACACGGTTTTGCAAGAACGGGTCGCCGATGCGGTTCAAAACCCCCGGCGCATAGCCGCGCCCGTCATCGGTGATGCGCACGACGATCACCCGGTCGGTCCATTCTGCATCCACCCAGACGGTGCTTTGGGCAAAATCCACCGCGTTCTGAATCAGGTTGCGCAGCGCGTGGATCAGTTCGGGGTAGCGATAGACCGTCGGTTGCCGGTCCGAGCCGCCTTCGCCCGGAACGGTGTCAAAGTAAATCGTCTTGCCCCGGTCCAGATGCGGTTCAGCCGCCTCACGCAACACCGCCAGAAGGGGCGCCGCGCGCAGATGCAGATCGTCTTTGCCCGCCCGCCCCATCGAACGCAGGATATCGCGGCAGCGGTCGGCCTGGTTGCGGATCAGCACCGCATCTTCGTAAAGCTGCGGATCGTCGGCAAGTTCGTCGGCAAGCTCTGACGACACCAGCTTGATCGTTGCCAAAGGGGTGCCAAGCTCATGCGCCGCCGCCGCCACCACGCCGCCAAGATCGGTCAGCTTCTGCTCCCGTGCGAGCGCCAGTTGCGTGGCCAGCAACGCATCGGACATCGAATGGATCTCTTGCGCGATCCGATGCGCATAGGCGCCCAGAAAGATCACGCCGATGACAATCGCCACCCAATAGCCGAATTCGATCATCGGCGGCACCGCAATTTCCAGCCCCGCACGGGTTTGCAGCGGCACATTGAACAGCGCCACAAGGGTAATCATGGCAATCGTGCTGAAGCCGAGCAGCAGTGTTGGGCGCAGCTTGAGCGCGGTGGCAGCAATCGTCACCGGCACGAGGATAAGCAGTGCGAACGGGTTGTTGAGCCCCCCGGTCAGCGCCAGCAGCAACGCCAGTTGGGCGGTGTCGAACAGCAGCGTTGCCGTTACCTCGGCGGGTTTCGGGATAGAGATAGATCGCCACCAGATTGGCCGCCACCGCCGCGCCGATCGTGGCAAGGCACAAGGGCAGATAGAGGTCGATGTCATAGTGGACGCTGGCGCCCACCAGCGCCGAAAGCTGCCCCACCACTGCCGCCCAGCGCAGCACGATCAGCGTCCGCAGCCGCACCCATTCCTGATGGCTGCGCGACGTCGAAATATCGACTTCCGAGGGGCCGGGCGCCTGTTCCATATCCGTCATGCCGGGAACCTGCCGCCTCTTTGTCTGAATTCCATCCACTCTTGATATTCGGCTTCGCCTGCGCAATCAATGACAAGCGCAACAAGGAAATCCCATGTCCTCCTCTCCCAAGACCAAAACCATTGCCGTAGCCTCCGGTGCGGCGGTTGTCCTGTTGCTGGGGGTAACCTGGCTGATGACGCGGGCCGGCGGGCCGCCCGACCCGTTTGCCCAGTGTCGCCGCGGTGTGGTGAGTGGGGCGGCGCAGATCGGCGGCCCCTTCACGCTGGTATCCGAAACCGGTGCGACGGTCACCGACAAGGATGTCATCACCAAACCGAGCCTGGTCTATTTCGGCTATACCTATTGCCCCGATGTCTGCCCCATCGACAGCACCCGCAATGCCGAGGCCAGCCTGCTGCTTGACGAGCGTGGCTATGATGTGACGCCGGTGTTCATCTCGGTCGATGCCGAGCGCGACAAACCGGCTCTGCTGACCGAATTCACCGATCTGATGAGCCCGAAAATGATCGGGCTGAGCGGCACCACCGAACAGATCGATGCCGCCGCCAAGGCCTATCGCGCCTATTACAAGGTGCAGACACCGGGCGACCCGAACACGCTGATCGATCACTCGACGCAAACCTATCTGATGTTTCCCGATATCGGTTTCGTCGAATTCTTCAACCGGGACACCACACCCGAGGACATGGCAAACAGTGTTGCGTGCTTTATCGACGCGCAAAAAACCGGACAAAAATAGTCGGGCTGAATCCGGATCATAAATTGACCATCGAATCGGATGGGCCTAGAACCGTTTCAGAGGGGTTAGCGGGGGACTGACATGGCCGATGACGAAATCACCGATCTGGGCGCCGACCGGACCTTGCTTCTGGTCGATGATGACAACGCCTTTCTGACCCGGCTGGCCCGCGCCATGGAAAAGCGCGGCTTCCAGCCCGAGATTGCCGAAACCGTGGCTGCCGGCAAGGCGATCGTTCAGGGCAAGGCCCCCGCCTATGCGGTGATCGACCTGCGTCTGGAAGATGGCAATGGGCTCGAGGTGGTCGAAGCCCTGCGCGAGCGCCGCCCCGAAGCGCGGATCGTCGTGCTGACCGGCTACGGCGCCATTGCCACGGCTGTGGCGGCGGTCAAGATGGGCGCCACCGATTATCTGTCAAAACCCGCCGATGCGAATGACATCACCAATGCACTGCTGGCCAAGGGCGAAACCCTGCCGCCACCGCCCGAAAACCCGATGAGTGCCGACCGGGTGCGCTGGGAACATATTCAGCGGGTTTACGAACTTTGCGACCGCAATGTTTCAGAAACGGCCCGGCGGCTGAATATGCATCGCCGCACATTGCAACGCATTCTGGCCAAGCGCAGCCCAAGGTAATTCAATTCGCTTGTCATATTGGTGAAATTCGCCAATAACTTCGGAAAACCATATCCGGAGGGTAACATGGATATTGACGCGCTTTCGCTCAGCGAACTCAAATCGCTGCGGTCAAAAATTGACCGTGCCATCGGCAGCTATGAGGATCGCAAGAAAAAGGAAGCCCTTGCCGAGCTTGAGGAAGCCGCGCGGAAGATGGGCTATTCGCTTGCCGAGCTGACCGCGATGGCTGGCACCAAAACTCGCAAACCGGTGGCGGCAAAATACGCCAATCCCGCCAATGCCGCCGAAACCTGGACCGGCCGCGGGCGCAAGCCGAAATGGGTCGAGGCCGCGCTGGCTTCGGGCAAGTCTTTGACAGATATCGCTATTTGACTCAGGCCTCGGCCTTCAGCCAATCGATGAACGTCTTGGCCGCGGGGCTCAAAGGGCCCGGCGGCCGCACCATGTAATAGCCCAGGCTTTCATCGCTGAGTTCGTGGATCTTCACCAGCCACCCCAGTTTCAGATCTTCTTCGATCAGCGCTTCGGTTTCAAGATGCAGGCCAATTCCCTCGCGGGCGGCAGAAAGCGCCAATTGCTCGTTCGGAAAGTCGACAAA
The DNA here is from genome assembly GCA_964590825.1 of uncultured Rhodobacter sp. GTDB lineage: Bacteria > Pseudomonadota > Alphaproteobacteria > Rhodobacterales > Rhodobacteraceae > Rhodobacter. Next base: position 7,254 of record CAZPWV010000055.1, read on the forward strand.
TTTCAGCGCCGCCGGAATGAGGCCGATGGATTCCAGCAATTGCATCTGCTCGGGCCAGTCGCCTTCGCGCACCCAGGGCAGCATCGACATTTCCCGCAGCGACAGTTTCTTGCGCCCCCCCAGCAATTCCGGTGCCGCAACCACCACCTGCGGCGCTGCGGTCAGAAATTCGGAAATCACGCCGGGCCATTTTCCGATGCCAAAGCGAATACCCAGATTGGCCCCGATTTCCCGCAGGTCGACCAGTCGCGGATCGGGCAATAGCGAAAGCGGAATATCGGGGTGTTTCTTCCAGAACCGCGCCAGACGGGGCATCAGCCATTCCGAGGCAAAGGCCGGCGGCACGGTCACCGCAAGGGGCTTTTCCGTCCGGTTGGCCCGCAGCAGATCGGCGGCTGATTGGATCATCGAAAAACCGTCGCCCAGCGCTGCGGCAAAGCGCTCGCCCTCGGCGGTCAGGTGCAATTGCTTGCCGTCGCGCCAGACCAGCGCCACGCCCAGATCGGCCTCCAGCGCACGGACCTGTTGCGCAATGGCAGCGTGGGTCACATTCAGGCGTCGCGCCGCCGCGCTGAACCCCCCCTCCCGCGCCATGGCGGCAAAGGCCCGCAGGGCGGTCAGCGGCGGCATCTTTCGCCAGTCGATTTCGCTCATGTGTTAGCCTGACTTACATGTGAAGCAAAATTCCTGACTCGCAATAAACCTTCTGTCAACACAAATAGGGCAAAGAAGAAGAGAAAGGAGATCCGATCATGTTCCGGATTCTTGCAGAAGTGATGACCCTTGCGATGGGCGGCTATGCCCCCCGCGCCCGCAACCGCGGCGAATACAAGTTCAACCGCTGAGGTTGCTCAGCAAAGCATGATGGCGCGCGGTGAACTCTGCGCGCACTTCGGACGGGGGGCGCAGGCGAATGGTCAGCCCCCGCACCAAGACAGGATCAATCCTCCCGAAGATCCTGTTTGCCTCGGTTTCCGAAAATCCTGCGATCTGCTCGGCTTCCAGCCGGGCCGAGACCGTGTCTGCCGCCTTGATCGCCTTTTTGATCGGGGCCGGCAGCACGGCGGGCAGGCCAAAGCGCAGATGCACCGCCGCCGTGAGCCGCGCATCCAACTCGCCATAGCCCGCCCCGATGGCCGCCTTGACCGGGCTTATCATGTCACCCAGCACATATTCGGGCGCGTCGTGCAACAGCGCCGCCAGCCGCCAACGCGTGCCGATACCGGGGTTCATCCGGGCGAACAGGTCTTCGACCAAAAGCGAATGCTCGGCCACCGAATAGGGAAAATCGCCCTCGGTCTGGCCATTCCAGCGCGCAACAAAGGCCAGGCCGTGGGCGATATCCTCGATCTCGATATCCATCGGCGTCGGATCCAGCAGATCAAGCCTGCGCCCCGATAGCATCCGCTGCCATGCCCGCTTCATCGAATTCCCCCCGTTGCGCCCTCTGCTTAGCAAACTCTGCGGGCCTGTAAACGCCGCAAGAGCGGTTCATTGCGCCAAGGGGGGCGAAATGCTATGCAGCCGCCAAATGAAAATTGAGGAGCCCCCGATGGCCGATTACATCGTCAAGGATATCAAGCTGGCCGAGTTCGGCCGCAAGGAACTCGACATTGCCGAAACCGAAATGCCCGGCCTGATGGCCTGCCGCGAGGAATTCGGCACCAGCCAGCCGCTGAAGGGTGCCCGCATCGCCGGCAGCCTGCACATGACCATTCAGACCGCCGTGCTGATTGAAACGCTCAAGGCGCTGGGCGCCGATGTGCGCTGGGCCTCGTGCAACATCTTCTCGACACAAGACCACGCGGCGGCGGCGATTGCCGCCTCGGGCACGCCGGTCTTTGCCGTCAAGGGCGAAACGCTTGAGGAATACTGGGCCTATACCGACAAGATCTTTCAGTTTGCCGAAGGCACCTGCAACATGATCCTCGACGATGGCGGGGATGCGACGCTTTACATTCTGCTGGGTGCCCGCGTCGAGGCCGGCGAGACCGACCTGATCGCCGTGCCCACCTCGGATGAAGAAGTGTGCCTCTTCAACCAGATCAAGAAGCGGATGGTGGAAAGCCCCGGCTGGTTCACCCGTCAGCGCGCGGCGATCAAGGGGGTTTCGGAAGAAACCACCACCGGCGTGCATCGCCTTTATGACCTGCACAAAAAAGGCCTGCTGCCGTTCCCGGCCATCAACGTGAATGACTCGGTTACCAAGTCGAAATTCGACAACAAATACGGCTGCAAGGAATCGCTGGTCGATGGCATCCGCCGCGCCACCGATACGATGATGGCCGGCAAGGTGGCCGTGGTTTGCGGCTATGGCGACGTGGGCAAGGGCTCTGCCGCCTCGCTTCGCGGCGCGGGTGCGCGGGTGAAGGTGACCGAGGTTGACCCGATCTGCGCGCTGCAGGCGGCAATGGACGGATTCGAGGTCGTGGTGCTGGAAGACGTGGTGCATGACGCCGACATCTTCATCACCACCACCGGCAACAAGGACGTGATCCGCATCGAGCATATGCGCGAGATGAAGAACATGGCCATCGTCGGCAACATCGGCCATTTCGACAACGAAATTCAGGTCGCCGCGCTGAAGAACCACAAATGGACCAATATCAAGGATCAGGTGGACATGATCGCCATGCCCTCGGGGGCGCGGATCATCCTGCTGTCCGAAGGTCGTCTCTTGAACCTCGGCAACGCCACCGGCCACCCCAGCTTTGTGATGTCGGCCAGCTTTACCAACCAGGTGCTGGCGCAGATCGAGCTGTTCACCAAGGGCAACGACTATCAACCCGGTGTTTACATTCTGCCCAAGGCGCTCGACGAAAAGGTGGCTCGCCTGCATCTGAAGAAGATCGGCGTCAAGCTGACGACGCTGCGCCCCGATCAGGCCGAATATATCGGTGTGACGGTCGATGGCCCGTTCAAAGCGGAACATTACCGCTACTGAGACCACACAAAACTGCAACAGCTATCGGCGGGGCCAAAGCGGCCCCGCCTTTTGTTTGCCAATTCGCCGATTTCGGCTAGATTTCGCGAAAACAACACCCGCAAGGCAGATCGAGGCAGAGAATGGAAAGCAACAAGCGTGAACGCACCCGTGGCAAACTTCTGGCGATGCTGCCAAAAGACGCGGTGGGTGCCGAAA
>CAZPWV010000056.1:0-1801 GCA_964590825.1 uncultured Rhodobacter sp.
TGCCGCAGGAATTCGTGGTGCTGCGTGGCGGCGCGGGGGCGCAGGTCGATCCGGTGGCGGCACTGAACACGCTGGTGCCCGAAACCGCGCTGGCGATGGCGGTGGGGGCCTCGGTGACCAGCACGACTGCCATGGCTTCGGGTGTGGTTTCCATGGATGCCCGCACCAAGGCCAAGATGCAGGGCTACGAGGGCGAGGCCTGCGGCGAATGCGGCAATTACACGCTGGTCAGGAACGGCACCTGCATGAAATGCAACACCTGCGGCTCGACCAGCGGCTGCAGCTGAACTCCCGCTCCGGCCTTGGCCGGGGTGTCCATCCGGGGCCGGTGCGCTTGCCCCAGACGTCGAGAAGGCCCAGGCTGAACCACAACACCTCGGGCGGTGAATCAAAGAGCCTGATCGACGAAACTGGCCCCTGTCGGCAACGACGGGGGCCTTTTCCTGCCTGCCTGGGTCTGGGGCGGCCTGGCCGGGGTCAGTGGCCGCAGCCGCAGCCGCCCTCACCGTGGTCGTGATCGTGGTCATGGTCATGGTCGTGGTGATGCCCATGCCCGCCCTGCCCATGGCCATGTCCGCCGCAGCCACAGCTGCCCTCGGCGCCATGGCCCTGCACCGGGGCAGCGTGCAATTCGGGCATCGGCGGGGTCAGGGTTCCTGCCACAAGCGCGGTTGCGGCGCGCAGCGGGTCGGTTTCGCTGGTCAAGAGCACCCGCACCCCGCGCCGGGCCATGCGCCGCACGAAGCCCTCGCCCGCGCTGCCCACGATCAGCGCATCGACGGTATCAAGCGGATGCGGTTCGGCGTCGGAAAAGCCGTGCAGGGCCATTTCCTTGGGCAGGTCGATCCGCCCGATTTCCTGCGCCGGGGTGTCGGGCAGGGCCTCGAACAGCAAAAACCGCCGGGTCTTGCCGGCATGGCCGGTGATGGTGCGAAAGTTCTGGCTGGCAATGGCAATACGCATGGGGGCTCCGTTCTGGCCGGTCTCAATGCCGGGCTGATGTCTCAAGGAAAAGCGCCTGTTCGGCGGTGGTGCGCAGCAGGCAGGTGGCGGCGGCCAACATCCGTTTCGGGCTGCCGCGCAGCAGCATCGCCTCGAAGGCGCAGCGCTGTTCGGCAAAGCCCTTCCAGGCCTGCTGATAGGCTTGCAGATCGTCGGTCAGCCGCGGCTCGCCCCGTGCGATGGCCGCCGCTTGCTGCGCGTCCAGGGCTTCGGCGCGGGTCTGCATTGCCAGCAGCGCCGCGCTCAGCCGCTTGCGCCACCAGCCGGTTTCGGCATTCAGGCAGATCGCGCCATCAACCGGATCGTCGCCCCCGGCGGCCAGACGGCAGGCCTCGGCGCTGCGCCCGATACAGGCCAGACGCCCGGCCTCGGTTGGCGCGGCGGCCACGCAATCGGCGGTCGGCGCCATCGAGGGCGGGCTTTGCGCCGGCGCCGGCAGCGCAGGAAGCAGCACCAGCGCCAGGGCAAGCGCAAGGGAATGGGCAGGGGAATGGGCCTGGGAATGGGCTGGGGCACGGCGGGCGCCTGGGCGGGCGGGAAGAGGTCGGATGCTCTGCGGCCTGTCGGGCATGGCAAGAACCTTGTGCAAAGGGTGGGCGTCCCGGATCGGGGGCGGGGCGAAGAGGGCGGGGCGAAGGGGCAGCGGAGGGGCCGCCCGAAACGGGCCGGCGCGGGGCGCCACCGCGCCAAGCCGCGCGATGGCGCGACTATGGCACGGGGGCGGGGGCGCTGTCTGTGACCATGTCACCCTTGCCGGAGGGGGCGTGACACCGGGAAGCTGGCCCCCCCCCCCCCCCCC
>CAZPWV010000056.1:1826-10027 GCA_964590825.1 uncultured Rhodobacter sp.
GGCGCAGCCCCGGAACCTGCGGTGGCGCAGCCCTGGAACCTGCGGCGGGTTCAGCCCCGGAAAACCACGCCCACGGCCTTGGCATCGGCGTAGATATCTGGCTTTTTCGTTGTCACTTCAACGCCTTGCACGCCCTCCAGTGCGGCGATGAAGCGGTGGATGCGGCTGGCCAGTTCCTCTTGCGTGTCGATCCGCTGGCCGGAATAGGAGCGCAGATGATCCGCCACGCGGTCATAGTCGAAAAACTGCCCCGCCGCCCAATCGGTGCCCGAAACCGCGATGCGCGCCGAGATCAGAACCCGCTGCGCGGCCGCCCGTTCAGCCGGGTGCAGCCCCAGAAACATAGAGATTTCAAGCTCTTCCAGGACGATGGTGTAATCAGCCAAGATGCCCCTCTCCCATATGCCCGTGTTTGACCAGAAAGGCCACATCGCGCGGCAAATGCCACAGGCTCTGACCGCCATCGACGGTTATCACCTGCCCGTTCATCGCCTTGGCGGCCCAGAGGTAAAGCGCGGCGCGGGTCAGGTCGGCGGGTGTCACCTGCCGCTCCAACGGGTTGATGCGGCTTGATTTTTCAAAGTTCTCGGGGCTTTGCCGGCCGGAAATCAGGGTAATTGCCGGGGCAATGGCGCAAACGCGCGGGGCGCCGCCAAAGCGCATCGCCAGCATTTCGGTGGCACTGGCCAGCGCCGATTTGGAGAGCGTGTAGGAAAAGAAATCGGGGTTGAGGGCGAACACCTTGTTGTCAAGCATATTGACGATCAGCCCATCCTTTCCGCCCAGATCCTGCGCCGCCATCCGCGCCGACAGCGCCAGGGGCGCGTGCAGATTGACGGCGAAATGCGCCGCCACCCGCGCCGGATCGAGGGTGAAAATATCGTCATTGAGAAAGGCCGAGGCGTTGTTGAGCAGCACATTCACCCGCCCCAACCAGCCCGCCGCCGCCGCCCAGACCGCCTCGACCGCGGCGGGGTCTTGCAGATCTCCCTGCACGAGGCGGCACGTTTCGCCCGTGTCATTCAACGCTGCGGCAAGGGCCTCGGCCTCGGCCTGGGCGCTGTTGTAATGCACCACCACCCGAAAGCCGGCCGCGGCAAAGGCCCGTGCCATCGCCGCGCCAATGCGTTTTGCGCCGCCGGTAATCAAGATGCCGGGCATGGTCCCCCCCTTGTTGCCCTGCAATCTAGGGCGCGCGCGGGGGCAAGGCCAGAGCGAAGCGGCGGCTCAGTCGTCGCCATCGTCTTCGCCGGCCATTTTCTTCAGCAGCCGGTAGGTGTTGCGTTCGGAAATGCCCAGGGTCCGGGCCAGCGTCTGGCGGTTGCCGCCGAAACGGTCCAGCAAAAGCTGCACATAGGTGTCGCGGATCTGGTCCAGCGTGGGCGGCTCGGGAAAGCGCAGCACCACGCCCGAACCCGCCCCCGGACCGGTCCCGGCGCTGGCGGCCGAGGCCCGCCCCGCCAGCCCCACATCGTCGGGCATGATCTCGGCCCGGCCCGAGGACATGATTAGCCCGCGCTCTACCGCGTTGCGCAACTCGCGGATATTGCCGGGCCAGTCGTAGCTTTGCAGCGCGGTGACGGTTTCCCGTGCCAGCCGCTTTTCCACCCCGCGCTGAAAGCCGCGCTTTTCAAGGAAGAATTCCACCAGTTCGGGAATATCGGCGGCCCGTTCGCGCAGCGGCGGCACGTTCAGCGTGAAGGCCGAGAGCCGATAGAACAGTTCCGCCCGAAACCGCCCCTCGCGCACCGCCTCTTCGAGGCTGGCCGAGGTCGAGGCCAGCATCCGCACCGGGCAGCGGATGGTCACCGCCGAGGCGGCGGGGCGGTAGGCCCCCTGTTCGATCACCCGCAGCACCTGGCCTTGCAGGCTGGCGGGCAGCTTTTCCACCTCGTTGAGGTAGAGCGTGCCGTTTTCCGCCGCCGCAATCAGCCCCTCGCGGCGCGGCCCGGCCCCCGAGGGCAGGGTGCCGAACAAATCCTCGGCGCTGAGCCCGGCATCGCAATCGATGCTGAGAAAGCGGGCATTGGCGCGGGGGCTCTGGGCGTGGATGGCCTCGGCCACCGCGCCCTTGCCGGTGCCGTTTTCGCCGGCAATCAGCACCGGCGTATCCGAGGCCGCCACCAGCCCCACCACCCGGCGCAACTCGCCCATGGCCGGGCTTTGGCCGATCAGCACCAGCGGTTCGACGCTTTGCGCCTTGGCCTGCCAGAAGGCCAGATCGCGGCGCAGCGCGGCGGTCTCGAAAAACCGCCCCAGCGCCAGTTCCAGCCCCTCGGTGGCAATCGGCTTGACCAGATATTCCACCGCCCCCGCCTTGACCGCCTTGACCGCCTGATCGATCGAGCCATAGGCGGTGAGGATCATCACCGGGCAATATTCACGCAATTCCGGCAGGAAGGAGAGGCCGTCAATGTCGGGCAGGCGCATGTCGAGAATCGCCAGAACCGGGGCGAAATAGCTCAGCGCATCCAGCGCCTCGGCGCGCGAGCGCACCCCCTTCACGTCATGGCCCAGATCGGCAAGCTGGTCGCACAGAAGCCGGTTCAGCGTCGGGTCATCCTCGACAACCAGAACGGGGCGGTTTTGCGGCATCTCGGCGGGGGTCATGGCTGCGGCTTTGCGGCTGTGGCGCCGGTATCGGCGGCGTCGGGGTCGGGGAAGGTGACGGTGAAGGTAGAGCCGAGGCCAAGGCGGCTGTCCACCGCAATCCGTGCGCCGTGACGTTCGAGGATGGCGCGAACGATCGACAGGCCCAGCCCACGCCCGGCCGAGGCATCGGCGCGCCGCGACCAGAACGGCATGAAGATGCGCTCGATATCGGCCGGGGCAATGCCCACGCCGCTGTCGCGCACCGCCAGATGCACCTTGCCCGCCTCGCGCCAGCCATGCACCGACACCATGCCGCCCTTTGGCATGGCGTGAAAGGCATTGAGCAGCAGGTTGGTCAACAGCATCCGCGTGTCGCTGTCGCCCGCGATCACCCGCAGCCCCGGTTCCAGATCGGCGCTCAGCGCGATGCCGCCCTGTTCGGCCTGATAGTTGAGCAGCGAAAACACCCCCTGCACGACGCGCTCAAGCTCGATCAGCGTGCGCCCCTCGCCGGGCGGGGCGGAGAGCAGCAAAAGATTGTCGGTGATTTCGATACATTTCCCGATTTCGCTGCGGATTGTTTCGAAATACTCCGAAACGCGATCATGCCTGCCGCGCTCAAGGTCGCGCCCCATGGCCGAGAGCACGAATTCGACCGACGAGAGCGGGTTGTAGATTTCATGCGCCACCCCCGCCGCCAGCAGGCCGATCTCGCTCAGCCGTTCCTCTTGCGAGATCCGGGCCTGGCTGTCGAGGTCGCGCACCGCTTCAAGCACGCATTGGGTGGCGCCGCTGGGGTCGCACAGGGTGATGCGGGCCGAGGAGACCTCGACCATATGCGGCCGTGCGGTGCTGGAACTGGCGTTGAAATGGCGGTCGCGGAAGGTCACGCTTTGGCCGCCCTTTTCGATCAGCTCGACCACCGGGCAGGTGACCAGCGTGTGCGGGCAAGGGGTGTCGCGGCCATGGCTGACCGCATAGCAGGGCGCGCCGATCACCCGCTCGGGCGGCAGGCCCACCTGCGCGCAAAAAGCCCGGTTGGCGCGGCGGATGATGAAATTCGGGTCGATCACCCGCAGCCCATCGGGAACGGCGTCGATCAGGGCCTGCAATTCCGCCCCCGAGCGCGAGATCGTGCCCAGATGATGGGCAATCTCGCCCGACATGCGGTTGAAGGCGCTGCCCAGCGTGGCCAGCTCGTCGGTGCCGCGCAGGCTGATGCGGGTGGCCAGTTCGCCCCGACCCAGCGCCTGATTGGCCGCAGTCAGCCCCGAGAGCGGCGCAATCACCATGCGCCGGATCGCCAGCCACATTGCCCCCGAGGCGGCGGCGATGACGGCCAGCCCCATCAGCCCCAGGCTGAGCACCCCCGAAATCGCCTCGGATCGCACCGATCCGGCGCGGTAATCCACCACCAGAAGCCCGTTCACTGGGTGCTCGGCGGCCAGCCCGTGACACTCGCGGCATTCGGGCTGGTTCTTTACCGGGTTGACCGAGCGCAGCACCGAATGGCTGGCGTCGGTTTCCAGATAGCGCGAACCGGGGGTCTGCGTGGCCAGCGCGGCGCGCAGTTCGGGTTCGTCGAGGCTCTGGCCGATCCGCGCCTCGTCGGAGGAAAACCGGACCTCGAAATCGGGGTTGACGATCATCACCCGCTCGATCCCGTCCTGCGTGCCCAGCCCTTCGAGAATATGCACAAGCCCCGGAATGTCGCGCTTGAGCATGGCGTTTTTCAGCGTGCCTTCGAGCAACTCGTTCACCTGCGCGGCGGCCTGTGCGTGCTGGGCAATCATCTGCTGGCGGTAGAGCGCACCGACAAGGCCCAGAAACAGCGCCGACACCAGCGCCAGAAGCCCTCCGAGCACGATCAGCAACTTGCGTTCGAGCCGGGCGGTGGCCCAGGCGTAAAGCCGCGCCGCGCTCATGTCAGCACCAGAACCGGGGTCCGGCCCCAGCGGCCGCTGGCGCAGCCGGAACAAAGCCCGGTGGCGGCGGCCTCGGGCTGGGGAGGGTGCATGTCCGCGCGGCAGATGCGGCAGGTAAACGGAAACAGGGTCAACTCGGAAGGGGCCTCGCCGGGTTCATCAAGCGCGATCGCGCCGGTGTCACAGATGTCGGTGCAAATCCCGCAGCCGGTGCAAGCCGCAGGATCGACACGATAACACAGACGTTCGCCCGCGTCTTTGACCAGGATCAGGGCGCCATGCGGGCAGATTTTCACGCAGGCATCGCAGCCGGTGCAGCGCGCGGCGTCAATGCGCGGCACATGGGCGAAAAGCGGTGTGCCCCCGGTGCTGGCGGGCAGCGCTTGCAGCCGCGCCAGCGCAGTCTGGCTGGGTGGTGCAGCGGTGATCGGGCGGGTGAGCGCGCCCAGAAAGGCCCGCCGGGCCGGGTTTTGCGCGCCCTTCGCAGGCCGGGCGGCGGCGGCGAAATGCCGGTGCAGCACCGCCGGCGGGGCCTGAGCCGCGGCCAGCGCCGGCAGGGCGCGGCTGTGCAAAAGCCGGTTCAACAGCTCCAGCCGGTCGCGCAGCCCATGGCCGGCGGGCGGCGCATCGGGGCAGGTGGCGCAATCGCCGGTGCCCAGCGCCAGCACCCGCACCCCGGAAAGCCAGAGCGCGGCCAGATCGTTCAGCCCCAAGGCCTGGGCACAGCGCGGCGCCGGAGCGGGCGCGGCCATTGGCCGGTGCGCGGTGCCATCGGCATGGGCGCAGGCCAGCACCGCCAGTGTGGATTCGGGAGATGACTGCATGGCCGCGTTTGCCGGCAGGCTCAGCGCGGCCTCCGGGCAGGCGGCGGCACAATGGCCGCAGCCGGTGCAGCAGGCGGCCTCCAGCGTCAGCCCCGCGCCCGCCAGCGCCAGCGCCCCGTGCGGGCAAGCCGTGACACAGGCCGCGCAATCGGCCTGCGCGCTATGCGCCGTCACGCAGGCCGATGCCGAAAAGCGCGGCAGGGCCGCGGCCGGGGGGGAGGGCAGATCTGACGGCGCGGGGCCGTGCCGTCTTACCAGCTTTCGCCCAGGCCCGGCATATAGGGCCCCTCCGCCAGCGCCTGGCCGGTCTTGGCCGCCACCGTCGGGCTGAGCGGGCGCGGATGCGGTGCTTCGCCGGTGATCGCGGCCAGCTTTGCCCGCAGCGCCAGCAGCAGTTCGGCGGTAATCATGCCGGTGGCGGCATAAAGCTGCGTATCGGCCCTTGCGGCCATCCGCGCGCCCATTTCGGGCACCCAGGGCAGCACGCATTGGTCCAGAAACCGGGCCGCATCGCGCAGCGCCACCGGAGTTTCCAGCCCGAGCAGGAATTCGACGAATTGCAGCTCATGCACCACATGATCGTCGGCGCGGATGCGCCAGTCGGGCACGGTGATGCCGTAATGCGCATACCATTCGCGCACCTCGAACATCGGTTCCTGCCGTTCCAGCCCTTCCTCGGTCAGCCAGACCGAGGCATTGGGCGCGATGCGATGGCCGTTGGTGAGGTAGATTTCCGCGTAATCGACGGCCAGCAGGTCCAGAATGGCGGCATCGGGGGCCTCGGGCAGGGCGTCCAGCCCGGCTTGCAGCAGCCCCGCCGCCTGCCGCCCCTTGCGCGAGGGCAAGAGCGCGGCAAAAAGCGTGCCAAGCTGGATCGCCTTGAGCCCGGTAATCAGGGCGGCATCGGCCTCGCGGTCATGCAGCCGGATCAGGATCGCCAGCGCCTCGCGCGCCGCCCCAAGGGCGTGCAAGGTGGCGGCGTCCAGCGGATGCGGGGCAACGTGCTCATTCATCGACCCGGCCCTTGGAATGCGGCACGAAACGGATCGAGGGGTTGGTCAGCTCGGGGCTGGCCATCGATTTCACCTGCCGCACCAGCGTGTCATTGGGGCCGATCGCCTTGGTGTCATGGGTGCCCGCGTCGATATCGGTCAGCGGGCCGATGTCGAGAACGCGCATCATGCAGGCGGCGACGCAATAGGGGTCGCGCCCGGCCTCCAGCTCGTCGATGCACATGTTGCATTTCTTCACGATGTTTTCCACCGGGTCGAACTGCGGCGCACCGAAGGGGCAGGCGGCCTCGCATTTGCGGCAACCGATGCAGAGCGTGGAGTCGATATCCACCACGCCGTTGTCGGCACGCTTGAAGATCGCCCCGGTGGGGCAGGCGGGCAGACAGGCCGGTTCCGCGCAATGGTTGCACGACATGTTGATTTTAAAGGCGAAAACCTCTGGGTAGGTGCCGCCTTCGACATATTGCACACGCCGGAACCGCGGCCCCGCCGCAAGGCCGTTCTTGTCCTTGCAGGCGATTTCACAGGCCCGGCAGCCGATGCAATCGACGTTGTTGTGGATGAAGCCAAGCTGCATCGCGGGCACCACGGGGGTATAGATTTCCCGCTTGCGCTTTTCGGCATTGGCCTTGATGGCGTCTTTGTTGATATTGCCCATCGCTTGCCCCCTTATTCATCGCGCCGGAAGATCGACGACCGCGCCGTGGCCGCCTGATCCCAGCCGGGACGATGCGCCATTTCGGTTTTGCGGATGTCACACAGCACCGTGTTATAGGCAAAGGCGCCTGCGGGGCTGGGCTCGTCATTGGTGAGAAAATCGGGGTTGCCCGAGCGGTCCACACCCTCGCCGTCCAGATCCATCCAGGCCCCTTCGTGCAGCACCAGCACACCGGGCATACAGCGCTCGGTGACATAGACAGGCGCCACCACCCGACCACGATCGTTGAACAGCTCGACCGTATCGCCGCTGTTCACGCCCAGCTTTTTCGCGTCCGAGGCGTTCATCGTCACCTCCTGGCTGAAGGTCTCGCGCAGCCAGGGGATGTTGTTGAAGATCGAATGCGTGCGCCAGCGCGGATGCGGGCTGATGAGGTGGAAGGGGAATTTCTCGGTCAGCGGATGGTTGAGGCTTTCCCAGGGCTCGATCCATTTCGGGATCGCGGGGATTTCGTAGCCGTATTGGGTTTTCGTCCAGTCGTCGATCTGCGCCAGCGTGCTCGAGAGGATCTCGATCTTGCCCGAGGGCGTCATGAACGGCATTCCCTGCTCGATCTGGGCGCGGAAGGCGACATGCGGCTGATCGAAGATGAACTTGTAAACCCCGCGTTTCTTGAACTCTTCCCAACTGATCTCGACATGCTGATGCTCTTGCACCTTGTGCCACCAATCGACCAGATAGGCCTCGTCCACGGCATCGGGGTTGTCAAAATAATCGCGCCCGGCCTTGGGGTTGTAACCGGGGCCAAAGCCCAGCCGCCAGGCCAGTTCGGTATAGACCTGGAGGTCGGTCTTGCTCTCGCCCAGGGGCTCGATGACCTTCGGGCGGTGGATGTAGTAATGCCCCTTGTACCAGGGCAGGGCGACATCGTGGCGCTCGAAATGGGTGGCGATGGGCAGAAGGTAATCGGCCCAGATGCCGGTCGGCGTGATCGTGCTGTCGGAACAGACGAAGAGGCTCTCCATCTCGCCCTCGGCTTCCAGTTTCTGGATCGCGGCGATTTCCTTGTTGATGTTCGTCAACTGGTTGAACCAGTCCGAGCCCTGCCAGAAGATGCCGCGGATATTGGGCACCACGCCATCCCACTGGTCCGAGCGCGGCCAGAGCCCGGCCTCGGAGCGGGTCACAT
>CAZPWV010000056.1:10037-10372 GCA_964590825.1 uncultured Rhodobacter sp.
CTGGTCATAGGGATAGGCCACCGCCTCGGCGTGCCAGCCCTTGCCGACGCCCTCGGCGCAGCCGCCCAAGATGCCGATATTGCCGGTCATCGACTGCAGTGCGGCGGCCATGCGGTTATATTGCTCGCCATAGGCGTTGCGACCGGGGGCCCAGCTTGCCTTCAGCGCGGCGGGCTTGGTGGTGGCATACATCTCGGCCAGTTTCTTGATGTCCTCGGCCGAGACACCGCAGATTTCCGCCGCCCATTCGGGGGTTTTCGGCACCCCGTCATTCACCCCGTCAATATATTCGCGCAGGCTTTCATGGCCGCGCTGATAGGCCCAGGTGGGGGTGT